>JADJYT010000012.1 GCA_016719635.1 Sphingobacteriales bacterium
CTGAGTTCAAATCATAAATGCAATTGAAAGTTTCAAATATAGTGGGCTTTCACCCACTATATTTGAAGTGCTTAAACTTAATTGCAAATGAATCGTACATTTAAACAACTCACCGCAGAGCAAAGGTATCAAATCGCGACCTTATTGTCAAAACAATTCAGACAAAAACAGATTGCGCGCTATATTGGCAAGAGTGAATCCTGTGTTAGCAGAGAAATTCGCAGGAATAAGATGTACTCAGGCAAGTATGACGCTGCAAACGCGCATCAGTATACTGTGTTCAGGCATCAGACTAAGCAGAAGCATACCAATTTCACCTCCTCCGTTCAACTTCAAGTAGACCATCTTTACAGCAGGAATTATCCCCGGAGCAAATCAGCTGTCGCCTGACACTGGAAGGGGAAACCTACGGTCAGCCATGAAACCATTTATCAGTATATCTGGAAGAACAAAAAACAGGGTGGTGTGCTTTATCAATACCTGGCTCGCAAGCAAAGAGGCAGAAAAAAACGTGGGAATAAGACAGCATACAGGGGGCAGATAGCGAATAAAATCAGTATTGAACTGCGTCCGGAAGCCGCCAACAACAGGATGCGTTTCGGAGACTTTGAACAAGATACCATCATCGGTGCTAATCACAAAGGAGCCATTTTAACCTTGGTGGATAGAAAGACATTATTCACCAAATTAGTGTTGTTGGAAAGCAAAAATGCCATGCAATTGTCCCAACAAACCATAAAAACCCTGAAAAAATATAAACCTTATCTACACACTATTACATCCGATAATGGCAAAGAGTTTACTATGCATCAAGTAATAGCAAAGGAGCTGAATATTCAATACTATTTTACACATCCCTACTCCAGCTATGAATGTGGAACCGTGGAAAATACCAACGGTCTTATTCGCAGATATATTCCTAAAAAATCATCCTTTGAGAACTTAACACAAGAAAGGTTGAACGAAATAGAAGTAAAACTCAACAACAGACCTAGAAAAAAACTCAGTTTTTATACCCCAAATGAAATAGCAAATGCTATTTTTACTAACGATAAACCTATTTTAAACAAAATTGCATTTATTACTTGAATTCAGCAACCTTTAATGAAGTCATGATAAATGCAGGAAAGAAGAAAGTAGGCAGAAATATATTTGATCAGAACAGAACTTCCTTTGGTGTGCAATATAATATCAATAAATATATTGGTATAGAAGCCGCATATATCTACTGGATTCAGCAACAAGGCAATGGCGACACGTTTATCAGCAGACACATTGTGAGATTTGGCGTTATAAATAATTTTAATATTTCATGCAAAAAATCTAAATAATAATATATGGAAAAAATTAACCTGAAATATGTTGCCGCAACTATTGTTACTTTAAAAGTAGCATTGATTTCATTTTTATTCTGGAAAATTTTCAATACGTACCCCAACCCGCTATATACCTTCAGCTTTGACAAGGAATTTATCTTATTTATAGGTGCTGGCTTCATCGCCCAGATTATTGACGGAGCCTTGGGTATGGCTTATGGTGTTAGTTGCTCCACTCTGTTGCTGAGCATAGGTGTTCCGCCTGCCATTGCATCCGCCAGTGTACACACCGCTGAAGTATTTACGTCCGGTGTATCCGGATTGTCACATTGCGATGAAAAACATAGACAACCGCCTTTTTTTCGTTTGGTATTCACCAGTGTCGCAGGTGCAGTCATCGGAGCATTCCTGATTTCAAGAATCCTGGATGGTAAAATTATAAAACCATATATAGCCGGCTATTTGATTTTATTAGGATTCTACATCCTGATGAAAGTTTCCGGAATATACCGGTTAAAAGGAGTAACTGGAGGTTTACCCTATCTAGGGTTTGCAGGTGCCTTCTTTGATTCCATAGGCGGCGGAGGCTGGGGACCGATAGTTACATCCAATCTAATCGACAAAGGAAATTCCCCGAAAGAAGTGGTAGGAACCGTAAATACAGCGGAGTTTTTCGTCACCTTTTTCAGCACTGGCGTCTTTATCTTCTTTCTGGGCATCGACAGCTGGAAACCGGTACTTGCACTCATCATCGGTGGTGTGGTTGCCGCCCCGATTGGTGCCTACATCCTACGCTTTATGCGGCCCAAAACAATCATGCGGCTGGTTGGTTTGCTGATTATCACCGTAAGTACCTACACCATCTATAAATCCCTGCATTAAATCGGGTTTTCTATTTTTAACGAACGAACCATATCCGGCAAACTAATGTCGCAGTGATAAATTGCAGACGGCCAGGTTTAACTTTCTTTTTAACAGTAACATAGATTTTATCTACATTAATTGCATTTGCTGAATAATTTTCTCAATTTCAGAGTTTGAATAAATCAAGCAACTTCAAACAAATAACCGATCATTTTTATGCAAGTAGATGTAATTCTCGGACTGCAATGGGGCGATGAGGGAAAAGGAAAGATCGTTGACTACCTCGCCGACAAATACGATATTATTGCCCGGTTTCAGGGTGGCCCTAACGCCGGCCATACCTTGGTGATAGATGGTAAGAAACGTGTACTACACACCATTCCTTCCGGAATCTTCCGGAGGGCAAAATAAATTTTATCGGCAATGGCGTGGTGATTGATCCCATCACCTTGCTGAAAGAAATTGACACGCTCGAAAAGACGGCGTTCCGGTAAGGGAAAGGCTTATAATTTCCAAACGCGCCAACCTGATTTTGCCTACCCATAAAATTCTGGATGCTGCCTCAGAAGCCAACAAAGGCACTTCCAAAATAGGTTCCACCCTTAAAGGGATTGGTCCGACGTATATGGACAAAACCGGTCGAAACGGATTAAGGGTTGGAGATATTTTAGAAAATGATTTTGTAGTTAAATACGAATTACTCAAAAACAAGCACCTGCAACTGCTGCAGATTTACAACTTCAGCTATGAGCTGGAACAAGCCGAACAAGAATGGATGGCAGCGATTGAACGGCTGAAAGACTATCAGCAGACGGAATCCGTCTACTATATCAATAATGCATTAAAGGAAGGGAAAAAGATACTCGCAGAAGGCGCACAGGGCTCCATGCTGGATATTGATTTTGGCACTTACCCGTTTGTAACCTCTTCCAACACAATATCTGCAGCGGTTTGCACCGGACTAGGCATTTCCCCTAAACACATCGGGGAAGTAATCGGTATCACCAAGGCCTACTGCACCCGCGTAGGCGGCGGACCGTTTCCCTCAGAATTAACGGATGAAGTTGGTGAAAAATTACGAAAGGAAGGCGCTGAATTCGGAGCGACCACCGGCAGGCCAAGACGTTGCGGCTGGATTGATTTGCCTGCCCTGCACTATGCCTGCATGGTAAACGGGGTAACAAAACTCTGCATCACCAAAGCGGATATCTTAAATGCATTTGATGAATTCGGCGTTTGTACGGATTATACCATTGAAGGCAAAACAACCAGAGACTTACCGTACGATATCGTTAACAAGATCATTATACCCAAAAACAGAACCTTCAAAAGTTGGGGTAATATCGACAGCAACCGGGCACTTCCGGATGAACTGAAACAATACGTGGCTTTTCTGGAAGATTATTTGAAAGTTCCTGTAGCCATGGTTTCCAATGGTGCGGCAAGGGAAGCCCTGATAGATTTGACGGAAGGAACGCTGTTGGCATAATGCACATCTTGTCACTCCGTACAAAGCAAAAAATAGCAGATGAGGACATTCTTTCCATTTCCTGTAAATGATATTGAAAGATTTAAGCACGACCTGCTGCAATCTGCCCATCTGTTCGAACATTTTTGTTTTCTGGACAGCAATAATTATCCCGATTACCCCTACTCCACTTTTGGCTCATTCTTTGCCATTGATGCGATTGCGTCGATATCCGTAGATAAAGATTGCCTGAAAGAATTGGAATCCTTTCGCAAGAAACAGCAGGATTGGCTTTTCGGTTATATCAGCTATGACGTAAAGAATGAGATTGAACCCGCGCTGTCTTCGCACAACCATGACGGCATCCAGAACCCGTTACTGCATTTCTTTGTTCCGAAATACCTGGTAAAGATTGAAATCGGAAAAATTGAAATCGGAATCATTGGTAACGATAAACATGAACAAGAAATATCGTTAACAGAATTCAAACAACTGCTGAAAAAAAGAGAACCGGTTTCAGATTATCCAACCCTTGCAAATATTCAGCATCGCTTATCCAAACAGGAATATGTTACCGCCGTTGAAACCATCCGGCAACACATACAGCGTGGAGCAATATATGAATTGAATTATTGCCAGGAATTCTACGCTGAGGGTGCTGAAATAGAACCCGTCAGGGTTTTTCAAAAGTTGAACCAGCTATCCAAAGCCCCTTTTAGCTGCTACTTAAAAAACAAAAGCAGATACCTGTTATGCGCCAGCCCTGAGCGATTCCTAAAACGCATACAGAACATACTCGTATCCCAGCCCATAAAAGGTACCCGCAGGAGGCTGCAGGAGGTGAAACAAGATAAGGAGTTAATGCAGGAATTATTTTTGGATGAAAAAGAAAGAAGTGAAAATGTCATGATTGTGGACTTGGTACGGAACGACTTTTCAAAAGTGGCACAACAAGATTCGGTAAAGGTGGAAGAACTATTCGGAATCTATACATTTGAGCAGGTTCATCAGATGATTTCCACTATTTCCTGTACCGTAAATCCCGACATTTCATTTTCAGCCATTATGCAGGCCATATTCCCAATGGGCAGTATGACCGGTGCACCCAAGATGGCCGCCATGCGGTTGATTGAAAAATATGAACGAACGAAGCGTGGCTTATATTCAGGATGTGTGGGCTATATTACCCCAAAGGGCAATTTCGATTTCAATGTGGTCATCAGAAGCATCTTGTATAACGAAAAAGCCAAATACATCTCCATACAGGCAGGCAGCGCCATCACCATCGATTGCGTTGCAGAGAAGGAATACGAGGAATGCCTGCTCAAAGCCAAAGCAATGATGGAGGCATTACAATAAAAAAAAGACCTGTCGGTTGATTGAACCTGATAAGTCTTCTTATTTTTAAGTGTATCTATTTCCTAAACAACCGGAATCAGCCTAAGAATTATTTAATTAGTGATGATGGCCGCCCGGTCCATGAACGTGGCCGTGTTCCAATTCTTCCGCAGTTGCCGGACGAACATCCACCACCGTAACGGAAAAATTCAGTTCTTTACCTGCCATCGGATGGTTAAAATCCATCACTACTACATCATCTGTCACCTCACAAACGATACCCTGGAACTGATGGCCCTGATCGTCCATCATCGGTAACACATTACCTACACGAATCATATTCGTATCAATATTGCCGTCTTTGTCTTTAAAACTATCCAATGGAATACTCACAATATCCTGGTCGTTGCGGACACCATACCCTCTTTCTGCCGAAACGATAAAATCTACGGAATCGCCCACCGTTTTACCTGCCAGGTTGGTTTCAAAGTCAGGCAATAACATCCCGGAGCCATGTATATAAACCAATGGCTGCTCAGGTTTAGATTTATCGGCTGTGATCAACTCACCGCTGTTATCTACCTTTAATTCGTAGTGAACACTCACTACCATGTCTTTCATTACTAATAACATATAAAAATTTTGGCGAAGATAAGCAAATTAATACAGACAGGCGGAGAATATCCGTGAATTTGGAAAATAAACAGGCTTACTATCTGAATATTATTGATGCAAATCAATTTTCCTTAACCTGAATTTTGCATTTTACTCGAACTAATTTAAAATCAAAGGGTTTTAATTCAGAAATTATTAATATGCCTATAACGCTCGATTAATCCCTTACTTCTAATTTTGTAGTAGCAAAAAAACGCAATTATTATGGATTCATCTAAAAAGTTCCAACAAGCATTCGACGCATTAATGAAAGATTTTAATGCTAAGGTAGAAGAAGTAAGATCAAACATCCAGCATCTTTCTTCGGATGTCAAAGTACAGGTTGAGGGTCAGAAAGAAAACCTTCAGGAGTATGGTGAAAAGATTAAAGGCAGAATCAATCAGATAGTAGATGTAGATAAAGTGCGTGCCAGCGTATTGGCGGAAGCTGAAAACCTGGTAGACGACGCTAAAGTGAGAATAGAAAAAGTATTCCAATACATCAATGAGCAGGTGAATCAGGGTGAAGAAAGGGCAAAGACTGCCGCTACTAAATTCTCAAAAAAAGCTGAAAAGGCTTCTGTGAATTTGGAGAAAGAAGTAAAAAAGGCAACAAAAATATTACAGAAAGACGTAGAGATTCTCTCCAACAAGGTGGATAAGGGACTTAGCAAGGTGACTAAAAAAGTGGAAAGCAACCTGCAGAAAGTATCTAAAGAAGTGAAGGCTAGTGCTACAAAAGCGGCAAAAGCCGCAGCTCCGGCAAAGAAAGCAGCTACAGCTGCCAAGAAGGCTCCGGCAAAAAAGGCGGCAGTCCCGGCAAAGAAAGCACCCGCTAAAAAGGCAACGGCTCCTGCAAAGAAAGCAGCAGCAAAGCCGGCTACTAAGAAAGCGGTGAAGAAATAAAAAATAACTTGGATTTTATTTGGTTAGTAAAATCTTGTGGCGCGCCTCCGGCGCGCCACTTTTTTTATCTATTTTAGTATTATCTGTTAACTTTACTCCCGCAAATGAATGCCCTGACCAAGAGACGGCCGTATTTCCTATTCCACTTAGCAGGATGGCTGGCGTTCATAGGTTTTCAGTTCATCCTGCTCCCCAGGCAGGAGCTTTTTATAAAAGACGGCAAATTGACGCCTTTCTGCATTGACCAGTTTGTTGTCAATGGCCTGGCTGTGGCGTTCTTTTATCTGCATTCCTATTTTTTACTGCCTGTCTTATACTTTAAAAAAAAATACATCCGCTATCTTTTCCTCTTAACGGCTTGTCTGGGATTGTCATTGTTTGTTGTCGTAAAGATCAACCAACTTCATCCTCCACCTTCGGAAATACCGACCAACATAAAAGGAATTCCGGAATTCAGAGAAAACCCTTTGGCACCACCTTCTCCCGTTCAGGCGCCGCCTCATGTAACACTGATGGGTGAGAAAATATTTTTATATGCAACCTTCTTTCTAAAATTTCTTCTGGTATTCCTGATATCCATAGCGCTGAAAATCTACCGCAACTGGCAGACAGCGGAAGAAGAAAAATATAAGGCGGAACTGTTATTCCTGAAATCGCAGATTAATCCGCATTTTCTATTCAATATACTGAACAGCATCTATGTGCAGGCTATTCGAAAAGCGGAAAATACAGCACCATCCATCATGAAGCTATCATCTATTATGCGGTATGTTATCAGTGAAGGCCATCATCCGCTCGTCCCGTTGGAGAAGGAAATTGGCTATGTATCTGATTACATTGATTTGCAGAAAATGCGCCTTTCCAATTCCATAATAGTGGATTATCAGCTGAATATCCAACAACAGGATCTTATGATTGCGCCGCTGCTATTAATTACATTTATTGAGAATGCATTCAAACACGGCATCAGCACGGAAGAAGATGGCGTTATAAAAATCACCATTGATATCTCGAACAGTCAGCTTCTGATGAATGTCCGAAACAATAAATACAAAACAGCATTAAGAGAGGAAGAACAATCAGGAATCGGCATAAAGAATACCAAAAAACGGCTAAATTTGATTTATCCGGACAAACATGAATTAACGATAGAAAATAATGATACGAGCTATACTGCCATCTTAAAACTGAATCTGTCATGATTGAATGCATAGCCATCGATGATGAACCGTTAGCACTGGAACTTATCCGTGCATATTGTGAAACAATAGATTCCATTCACTTACAGGGAACCTTTACCAAGACATCCGATGCGCTCAAACATCTTCGCAGCAATACGGTTGACCTGCTATTTCTCGATATCAATATGCCGGATATTTCCGGAATAGAATTCTATAAATCATTGGATGAAAAGCTGATGGTCATCTTTACCACCGCCCACAGTGAATACGCCGTGGAAGGCTTTGAGCTGAATGCCATAGATTACCTGCTGAAACCGTATTCTCCGGAAAGATTTGAAAAGGCGGTCAATAAGGCAAGGGAATTTCACGAATTCAACAGGAAAGAATCGAACGACACTAACTTCATTTTTGTCAGGGCAGATTACAGACTCGTCAAAATTGACTGTAATGAGATTTTGTTTTTAGAAAGTACGGATGATTATGTAAAAATTCATCTGCTGGGGAAAAAGCCTGTCATGACACTCGGCACATTGAAAGTATTTGAAGAAAAACTGCCCAAAAATAATTTCATCCGGGTGCATCGTTCCTATATCGCTGCGTTAAATAAAATAGAAAGCGTCAGAGGCAGAAGTATACAGCTTGCAAACACAGAAATCCCTGTCAGCGGCAAATATGAAGCGGACTTCTTTTCCACTTATACCAAAGACTGGAGTTGATCCCTTCCTCGATTGTAGTTACTATTTGTACCCTACGATATAAATAAATCATTTCATTCTACACGGATCCTTTATCTAAAAGGAACTGAAGGCCGGTGCAATTTTGCATTTCTTTACAATTTCAACTAATTACCTATACATTCCACTCATTCACCGATTCCATTTGCCGGAAAGAAATAATCTTCACATCTTTGATCATATAAAATGCACCGCATGCAAGTCAATAAAAATATAGCCATCAGCGATTCGGGTTTTATCTTCAATCCATCCTCCGGCGATTCATTTTCCGCCAATCCAATTGGACTTGAAATCATCCGTATCCTTAAAGAGGGTAAACCTAAAGAGGCTGTTTTAGGTGAATTGCTGGAAAAATATACTGTCGACGCTTCGACCTTAGAAAAGGACGTAAATGATTTCTTACAAATGCTTTCCATGCACCAACTGATTCAATACGATGAGCAGTAAAAAGAACATAACGGTAGCTGTAACCGGACTTAATAATATCGACAGTCCGGGGCCGGGAATTCCCGTCATCAGGGCATTGAAGGAAAGCACCATTTACGAGATTCGGATTATCGGATTGTCTTATGAAACTTTAGAGCCCGGCATTTATATGCACGAACTGGTAGATAAGGTTTATCAGATTCCCATGCCATCCGCCGGTACCGGCATATTACTGGATCGCTTAAAATACATTAATGGTACAGAAAATATAGATGTGGTCATTCCAAACTTTGATGCAGAACTGCACAATTTCATCAAACTATCTCCGACATTAAAAAGCGAGTTGGGCATTGCCACATTTCTGCCAACTTTGGAACAATTCGAATCCAGGCACAAATCCGTATTATTTGAGTTCGGAGAAAAAAACAATGTAAAAGTACCTTACAGCAAGATGATTTTCAACGCTTCTGAAATACATCAGCTCAAAGATGAATTCACGTACCCTTTGGTGATTAAAGGAAAATACTACGACGCCTCCATAGCCGCAACGCCGGAGCAGGCTGTCAATTATTTTTATAAAATCAGCGCTAAATGGGGCCTGCCGATTATTGTTCAGGAATTTGTTTCAGGCAATGAGGTGAACGTAACGGCAATCGGAGACGGCAACGGGAAATGTATCGGTGCAATACCGATGCGAAAACTCTATATCACCGATAAAGGCAAAGCCTGGGCAGGAGTTTCACTGGATGATGAAGAGTTAATAAAGATCACCAACCGCGTTATAGGCAACTCGAAATGGAGAGGTGGCTGTGAATTGGAATTTATCAAAACGAACGACAATAGATATTACTTATTGGAAATGAACCCCAGATTCCCGGCATGGGTGTATTTATCCGTAGGCTGCGGACAAAACCATCCGGAAGCGCTGGTGCAGATGGCATTGGGTGAGCAGTTAAATCCCTTCACCTCATTCGAAAAAGGGAAACTGTTTATCCGCTATTCGTATGACCTGATTGTCAACTTATCAGAATTTGAAAAAATCTCCACCATAGGTGAACTATAATAAATCAATTGTAAAAAAGTACTCATGACAAAGCAGCACTATGAACGACCGTATATTCAAAAACTGAATACCGGCACTATGAATAAGTTTGGCAATCGTACCGAATTCAATCCGGTAACTCAGATTGACGGCGTTCCTGTAAAACGAATTATGGAAGAACATGGATCCCCGTGTTTCGTATTTTCCGAACGCACCATTCGCAAAACCTACCAGGATGCGGTAAGAGCTTTCAAGACGCGCTATCCGAAAGTGCAGTTTGCATGGAGCTACAAGACCAATTACCTCAATGCTGTCTGCAACATATTCCATCAGGAAGGCTCGTGGGCGGAAGTCGTTTCTATATTTGAATATGAGAAAGCCATCCAAAACGGAGTACCCGGAACGAAAATCATTTTCAACGGCCCTGAAAAATCAGCTGCTGATTTGCGTACAGCCGTAGAAAATAACTCCATGATTCATATTGACCATCTGGACGAATTATATGAGCTGATGGATGTGCTCAAATCCATGCAGAAAAAAGCAAGGGTTGCCATCCGAATCAATATGGACACAGGTGTTTATCCTATGTGGGACAGGTTTGGATTCAACTATGAAAACGGACAAGCCTGGAGTGTTATCAATAAAATCATGTCACACGATGAGATGGAACTCGTTGGTTTGCATTGCCATATCGGAACCTATATGTTATCTGCCAATGCCTATTCTGTAGCAGCCTGGAAATTGTGTGACCTCGCCATGAACATCAGGCAGAAATGGAGCAAGGTCATCCAGTACCTTGATATGGGAGGGGGATTTTGTTCTGCCAATACCCTGAAAGGTTCCTATTTACAAGGTGCAGACGTCATCCCCACATTTGATGACTATGCAGAAGCCATTACGACAACCATTTTAAATTTTGGCTTCAGCAAACAGGATTTACCGACATTATTTTTAGAAACCGGCAGAGCATTGATAGATGATGCGGGATATCTGCTGGGTTCGGTTGTTGCCACCAAACGATTGAGTGACGGGCGCAGGGCGACCATCATGAACTTTGGCGTAAACCTTCTATTTACCTCCTTCTGGTACAATCACAAGATATCTCCCGCGCAGGAATTCTCGGCACATTCGGAAGAGATGGTGGTATACGGCCCCCTTTGCATGAATATCGACTGCATCCGTGAGAATGTAAGCTTGCCGCTGCTGAATAAGAATGATGACGTGGTGGTGCATCGCGTAGGCGCTTACAATGTAACGCAATGGATGCAGTTCATACACATGCGTCCGAGAGTGGTATTGATTGATATGAGCGGGAAGGTGCATCTCATCAGAGACAGAGAAACAACGGACACCATGAATTCATTGGAAAGCATACCCAAACATTTAGTCAATAATGTACTGAAAGCAGCGTAGTCATCTTTTCGATTTTATATGCAGCAACCACAAAACATATTGAAATTCTGGACAGACAGCCTGCTGTACAGTTACAGCCAGTTGTTTTTTTCATTGAACAAACCATTTGCTTTTATCATCTTAGCCGTCACTTTTTTTGATATCAAAATCGGTGCATCAGGGTTTGCGGCCGTTGTATTAATCAATATTCTCGCTTTACTGTTCGGATTAAATAAAGAATCCATACGACAGGGGCTGTATGGGTTTAATGCCTTATTATTGGGCATTGCGCTTGGTTTCACCTATCAGTTTTCCAGTAGTTTCGGTATTCTCTTTCTTTTTTCTGTGCTGCTTCTGCTGGTAATAACGGTTGGCATAAACGGCTTCTTTGAAAAAAATAATCTTCCGTATCTGGTCTTTCCATTTCTATTTACCTTCTGGATCATTTCCCTGGCAGGTGTAAATTTTAAAAATCTTCAGTTTGACACCAACCACCTGTACAATCTTTATGACACGTCAAATCTTTTAAACCGTTTTGCTCATTCGCTGGATACGATAAGACTACCTGCCTTTTTAGCGGTCTATTTTAAAACTCTGGATGGCATCTTCTTTCAGAGCAGCACCTTAGGAGGAGTCCTTATCAGTATCGGGTTGCTGATTCACTCCCGCATCACCTTTACACTCAGCATCATCGGTTTCATTTCCGCTTATGCATTTTTTAAGTTTTTCGGAGCTGATACTGACTTCCTGAGCTATTATCTCGTTGGGTCCAACTTTATCTTAATGGCCATAGCCATTGGTGGTTTCTTTATAGTGCCGAACATTTTCAGTTACCTGATGGTAGTATTATTAACCCCCATACTTATTCTATTGTTGTTCTGTTTTGGCAAACTGGTGAGCGTCGTGCAGCTCAGCGGATATACGATTTCATTCAGTATTCTCGTAACGATGTTCTTATATTTTCTGCATCAGCGGTGGCTGCAAAGATATTTACACCTTGTTACCATCCAGTATTACTCTGCAGAAAAGACGATTTACAAATACCTGAGTTCTTCCAGCCGTTTTGACAACAAACAACCATTAAAGATGGCATTGCCGTTTTGGGGAACCTGGAAAGTAAGTCAGGGATACGATGGCACCATCACCCATCTCGGAGACTGGAGTAAAGCATTGGATTTTGTCATAGAAGATGAACAAGGCAAAACCTTCAATAACGATGGTACAAAAAGGGAATATTTCTATTGTTATAACAAACCCGTTTTAGCTCCAATGGACGGCTATGTGCATACGATCATCAATACGGTGGATGACAACGACATATCCGATGTGAATACCAGCAAAAACTGGGGAAACACCATCATCATAAGTCATGCAGAAGGATTATTTTCTCAAATCAGCCACATTAAGAAAGATTCCTTCAAAGTAAACAGCGGCGACTATGTCACCAAAGGAACCATGCTCGCCGCCTGCGGAAATTCCGGCCGTTCACCGGAGCCTCATATTCATTTCCAACTTCAATCGACACCCAAATCAGGGGAAAAGACTCTGCATTATCCGGTTGCCTATTTTATAGAAACAAAGAATAATAAATCCTATTTAAAGATTTCAGAAGTTCCTGCACAAGATTCGTACATCAGCAATGTGGAGACAACCCCCCTATTGGAAAATGCATTTGGTCTGACTCCGGGAAAGAGACTATCATTTATTGAACAGGATACAAAAAATAAAACCGAGTGGGAAGTGTTTACAGATGCCTGGAACAGGTCCTATCTTTATTGCGCACAGTCAAAATCGTATGCCTATTTCACCAACGACGAAACAATGTTTTATTTTTACGATTTTGAGGGCGATAAAGATTCCTTATTGTTTTATTTTTACCTTGCATTTTATCGCGTCCTATTAGGATACTATCCGGATATACAAACAAACGATCAACTACCGCTCATTCATTTTAACAACAAGGCTGTGACGTTTATCCAGGACTTTTTTGCACCCTTCTATCTCTTTACAAAAGCCAGCTACCAATCCAATTTTATATTTGCAGACAATACCTACGCTCCTGAGATTATTGAAATGAAGTCAAAAGTGACCGCTTCGGTCTTCAATACCAGATTGAATGAAATCCAATTTGATATAATCCTGAAAGATAATCAGATCCATCAATTTTCCATTCAGCAGACTAACCATAAAAAACTATATCTATGCGAGCATTGATGTTCACTCTCTTTCTTTTTGCCTTCAGCTGTCTTCAATTGACGGCACAAGAAAGCCTGCACAAAGATGAAGTTGACAGGATCTCTTTTGAACAGTTTCAAAAGAAGCAGTTTAAAGAGCTGAAAACGACATTAAAACAGGCGCTGGAAAACAAGATTGACTTTTATTACCTGCGGCTTCGGGCAGGAATCCTTGCTTATGACAACAAGAACTATGAGTATGCCATACCGCAATTCAGACAGACACTCGAATTTTTCCCAAGCGATACCTTGTCAAAAGAGTATCTGTATTATGCTTATTTATTTTCCGACAGGAAAGAAACCGCGCATGACTTTGCCTCCAAACAAACAGAAAGCTTCCAGCGCAAGGTTGGCTATAAGAAGAAACCGTTTGATTTTGTAGGTATTGACGGAGGTGCCATGATAACGAGTAATATCACATCCAACAGGGGTAAGATTTTCAAAACAGATGCGGTGTTAGGAAAGTCGGAACGTACCTTAAATGGGAATTTATTTTTCGGAGATTTTTTCTTCCAGAATACCGTTAAGAACAGACTGCACATCAACAATTCATTTTCGTTCTTTTATACGCAGGCCTTATATGAAATTGAAGTCTTATTGCCTTTTAACAGATTTAAGGCAAAAAGCGAATTTAACAACCTGAATTTTCAATATAACTTCGGACTCTCCTATACGACCCAAAAGGAATGGACAATTGCAGCCGGCTTTGGATTTTACAGAATTAAAGGAAATACATTCACCGCTGTTGAACCGGATACTATAAACAACCGGATACCAATCATCAGTGACACTACTGCCATCAATTCATTCTTAGGTTCAGTAACCGTCAGCAAGCGCTGCAAACATGTGCAGCCGTACATTCAGTTGTCGGGTTCTAACCTGAATAACGTAACGCAATTACAGGCGGAAGCCGGATTAACATATTATCCTTTGGGTAATTATACTTTCTACGGCAAGACGTCCGGCACTTATTTAAGGAATGGCTCACAAAATCAATATGTCATCGGTCAAAAAATAGGATTTAAAGTATTAAATTGGTGGTGGAATGAGCTTAACTTTAATTATGGCAATACGATGATTAATTATATCAGCAACAACGGGTTCTTAACCTATAATACTTCAGATCCGATTAAGCTACTTGCCGGTATTAACTTTAATTTTTATATCAAGAAACATTTTCAGTTGGGGCTCGAATATAATTTTCAGCATAGAGAACGGACTACCCAATTTTACATAAAAGAATTGGCCGGTCTTGTTGTTAACAGTCAACCGTCAAATTATTTTAATCACTCAATAAAAACAAGTTTACTATGGAATTTCTAAAAAGAACCATGTTCGTGTTGATATGTTTTATTTCTGTCAACACCTTTGCGGAGGACAGCAAGACCCTGCTAGATGCATTTCAGAAGAGTATTGCCTTTGAAAACAAACAGGATTATACCAATGCCGTTGATGTGTTGAAACCATTGGCAACATCTACAAATTATGAAGCGAATGTACGATTGGGATGGCTGTATTATTCAGCCGGAAAACACAATGAATCCGTTACGTATTACACAAAAGCGATAGCTTTAAGACCTGCGGCAACTGAGCCGCTCTGGGGAATCACCTATCCCCTGGCGGAACTGAAGAAGTGGACGGACTTACAGGGCGTATATCAGAAAATCATTTCATTGGACCCCAAAAACACGACCGCCAATTATCGTTTAGGGTTAAGTGCTTACTATGGTAAAGACTATACCGTTGCCAAAAAATATTTTGATATTGTACTGTCATTATATCCGTTGGATTACAACACACTCCTCATGAGTGCGTGGACGACCTACTTTCTGGAAAAGATAGCGGATGCAAAAACGCTGTTTAACAGAGTACTGATGGTCATGCCCGGAGACAAATCCGCTACAGACGGATTAGCACTGATAAAATAAAAATACAAACGTCCAAACATACAGAAGCTACGCGAAACTGCGTGGCTTTTTTAATGAATCGATTTTGTCAGCATATCTGTGATTCGTTAAAATAAAAAAAGCTACACCATTGCGGTGTAGCCAATCTGGGGAACAGATAATTAAGCCAAAGCGGCCTAATCTAAGGTAATATCTTTCATAGCATTGGGGCGTATCTCAATCTTGCTCGGATCTTCGCTGTTGTTATAAATCATATAGTTGGAAAAATCAGACTGGTCGGACGGCAGACTGTTATCCAACTCCATGCCGTATCGTTTGTATGCAGGTTCTTTCTCCAATTCGTATAAACTGATATGATGCTTTTGCATATCCAAAGTTATACGTTTTTTTATTAAATCCCGTTCTAAAGCCTGGTCATCCATGGGTTCTTCTGATTTTTTATCAGAAGTCTCAAACAGGGAAAACTGCATTTCCGTAGAGGCAGCTTTCGCATACTCCGTTTCTTCCATTTCCTGTACCAGATGCATTCTCGGTTTATCCACTATTTGAATGTCTGATTCCGGAGCGGTCAGATTGATTTCAAACTCAATCTCATTATCTCTTACAACTTCCTGTTCCATCTGAGGTGTAAAGACGTCCTCCTTCTGCTCGTTGATTTTTGCAACTAATGGATTGACTGCAACTTCAGTCTCCGGATTTTTCTGATCCACTGAAGAATCCATGTCTCCCTTATGCACCACATTTGCCGTTTCTTCTGATGCCTTTGTTTGCAGGGTATAGACCACTTTTTCCTGTTGCTGACGCTGTACGTGTTTACGCTCTCGGCTTACTTCGCCTGTCTGGAAGCCGGTTGCAACCAGGGTAATAGCGATATCATCTCCCAACTCCTCATCTTTACAAACCCCCCAAATGATTTCACAGTCTGTCTGTGTCTGCGCCTGAACGCAATCCGTAATCATATCCAGTTCCCGCATTTTAATACCGGTTCCGTATGTGATATACAAGACAACACCTTTGGCTCCAAAGATATCCGCATCCTCCAAAAGTGGGGAATTCATGGCTTCCTGAATAGCCTGTGATGCCCTGTTTTCGCCGGTTCCCTTGCCAATACCGATAATGGCCACTCCGCTGTTGGACATTACCCTTCGAACGTCATTGAAGTCAACATTTATCTTTCCGGGCTTGGTGATGATCTCCGTTATCCCTTTAGCCGCAGTGGTTAAGATATCATCTGCTTTTGAGAAAGCTTCGTCAATATCCAGATCCGGGAAGATATCGTACAATTTATTATTAGATACAACTATCAGCGCATCTACATTTTCTTTCATATTCTGGATGCCTCTTTCCGCCTTATCACGTTTAGGTTTCCCTTCGTTGGAGAATGGAATTGTAACGATACCCACCGTCAGGATGCCTAATTCTTTTGCAATCTTCGCTACAATTGGCGCTCCGCCTGTACCCGTTCCGCCTCCCATACCGGCAGTCACAAATACCATTTTGGTATTATTGGAAAGATACATTCTGATTTCTTCTTCAGCTTCCAGTGCAGCTCGGCGTCCTTCTTCAGGATCCGCTCCTGCTCCTAATCCTTCTAGTAAATTGGTACCAAGTTGAATCTTTGAAGGAACCGGACTCTTCAATAAATCCTGCTTATCTGTATTGCAGACACCAAAGTTTACGCCGGGAATACCCTGCTCGTACATATAATTGACGGCATTACAGCCTCCACCACCAACTCCCAGTACCTTGATGATAGAGTTATTTTCGCTGAACATTTCAAATTCCATGACTATATATTTTTATGGTTTATTATTTTGTATCAAAATCATCTACATCGGATTGCATCCATGCCGTTACTTTCTTCCACGTAGATTCTATTGAAATTTTTGGTCTTTTAGGTGTTAAATTTTTCTCTTCCTTTACTTCCTCTTCTTTTGTATCATTAATATCCACTTCTGTATCGCCATTTACAGGCGTTGTAATCGTTTCAGGTTTTACAACTATGTCTGTAGGTTCCATTACAATCGGTTTCTCTATCTCCACTATTTGTTGTTCATCCCTTAGTTTGAAACCGCGAATGAGCAACCCGATACCGGTAGCATAAATGGGACTATCAACATCCGTCATTTTAGTAGATGCCAGATGTTCTCTTGGCAATCCCAATCTGGCGCACTGTCCGGTTTCAGCTTCCGTGAGCTGAGCCAGGTGTTTTAACTGAGAACCACCGCCTGTCAGGACGATACCGCCAATCAGTTTTCTTTCAAAGTTGGATAATTTTATCTGGTAGGCTACATGGGCCAATATCTCTTTCACCCTGGCTGATATAACTTTAGATACGGCCAGCAGATTCACCTCCCGGGTGCCGATGGAGCGGGAACCTTCACCCTGAATGGAAACATGCTGATTTTTCAATCCGTCAAACGGAATGGCACTGCCATAATTCTTTTTCAGCACTTCCGCCTGGTCTTTCAGGATTTTAAAATCTTTCAGATCTTCAGTGATAATATTTCCTCCGAATGGTATAACGGCTGTGTGACGGATTACAAAATTCTCAAAGATGGCAATATCCGTTGTACCACCACCGATATCCACCAGGCAAACACCACCTTCCAACTCTTCTTTCGTTAAGACGGCATCAGCGGAAGCCAGCGGTTCCAATTCAATGCTGGCCACTTCCAGTCCCGCAATATGGATACAACGTTCAATATTCTGAATGGCCGTTTCCGCTCCGGTGATGATATGGAAATTTCCTTCCAAACGGATACCCATCATGCCGATAGGTTCGCTGTAGATTCCCGGCTCATTATCCACAATATATTCCTGCGGCAGTACATGCAGGATTCTGTCTCCCGGCGGCAGCGCAAGCTTGTACATTTCATTTTTCAGCTTTTGGATATCCTCATTGCTGATCCACGTGTCATTGTTATTGCGCGTCAGGATGCCGCGATGCTGCAGACTTTTGATATGCTGGCCTGCTATACCGACATGCACCTTCTTGAATCGGACGCCGGATTGCTGCTCTGCATACAGAACCGCCTTCTTAATCGACTCTACCGTTTTGGCAATATTGATGACCACCCCGCGCTGCACACCGAACGAAGGACAGTTGCCAATACCCAGGATTTCAATTTTCCCGAATTGATTTCTTCTGCCGACGAGCGCTGCCACTTTGGATGTGCCGATGTCAATGGCACACACGATATTGTCTGATGGCTGTACTGATTTCTTTTCCATACCGGAGTCCGTTACATTATTAACTTGCATATTTATTATTTTTATTTCAGACAAACGGCCTGATCTTTATACATTATGTTGATAACCTTATAGTAGTCCCAGCCTACTTTTCTCAAAACTTCGAAATAAAAAACCTCCAGGCGTCTGAATTTTGATTCTGCATCCTTATCATCGCCAAACAATACGACCGCACTGCCTATGCGCGGAATGAGCTCCGTTTGTTTTTTTTCATTGATATTGTATTGACCAATCAATTCTTTCCAGAGATCATTTTTACCGGCCTCTTGTTGGATTTTAATTACTCTCTTCAGCTCAGTACTGCCCGCTTTTCTGGGGACAGTATATTTTTCCGTGATGAAGCCGGTTACTACCGGAACCTTTGCAGCAAAATGATTAACCGTTGGAAACTTAACCCCGTCCTCATCGATGTAATAAGACTCCCCCTGAAGATTGTATACCCTCAATACAGGTTTGCGTTGTTCAATCTTTATATTCAGATTCCCTGCATTGTCCGTATATGCATTGGAATGAAGTACCTGTGGAATGACTCTCAGCGACTGCTCGATTCTTTCCAGGTCTCTGCCGGAGAGGATGCGGTTTTTCACAACAAACTTATCATCGATAATAGCTGACACCTGATCTTTCGTTACAAAAAAATTACCCGACCATTCATCAATACTGATATGGATATTCTTTATTTCGCTCAGCTCCCTGTTTCGTTTTGCCAATACCGCCAACACAACAAAGCCAGTCAGTCCGATTAACATCGAAACGCGGATAATGATATTCCTGGCTGTCTTATTCATTCCTTCCCGAGAAATTTTTCCCGTCTTACTTTAGTTTAAATGCTTAACAAGTTTTTTATTTCTGCTACTTTTGTATCAATATCTCCCGCACCTGCCGTCAGCACTACCTGCAAATCATTTCTCGTCTTGAGTATTTCTATCAAACCTTCTTTTGTCGCTAGCAGTTTATGAGGAATCGTTACCTTATCATAAATCAGTTTGCTGGTTACTCCTACTATTGGTTTTTCCCGGGCCGGATAAATATCCAGCAGAATCAGGTCGTCGGCATGCGATAACGACGCTGCAAATTCATCACACAAATCATTGGTTCGACTGAACAGGTGTGGCTGAAAAATAACCGTCAGCCTCTTATCCGGATATAATTCCTTTGCAGCGGCTATCGTGGCATCCAGCTCCCGCGGATGATGCGCGTAGTCATCAATATAAACATACTTCTCATTTCGCACCTGTGTTTCAAATCGTCTCCTGACACCCTTAAACGTTGCTATACCCTCTTTAATCTTCTCGTGTGAAATACGGAGCTGCAGCGCGATGGCGACAGCACCGACGACATTCTCGATATTATGCTTTCCGCCATAGTAGGACTTAATATTTTCAATAACCCCATCGGGATGCACCACGTCGAATATATAGGCCCCCGCTTCAATTTGTAAATTCTTTGTATAAAAATCGGCATTATTGTCAGAAAGGCTATAGCGGTAATTCTTCACCTCTTTATTCAAAATCTTTTCCGGAACGGACATGTTCGTTATTAGAACACCCTCTTTTCTGACTTTACCGCAAAACTGACGGAAGGAATCTTCTATTGCTTCCAGATTTCCGTAAATATCAAGGTGGTCCGTATCTACCGACGTAATGAGTGCTATGTTGGGCTCGAGATGGAGAAAAGAACGGTCAAATTCATCGGCTTCCGCAATGGCATATTGGTTTCCGTCAATAAAGTTGGATTTGAAATTTATACATATCCCGCCTAAAAATGCGGCTGCACTTTTATCTGCCGTCTTTAGCAGATGTGCCGTAATGGAAGAAGTGGATGTTTTGCCGTGTGAACCCGCAATAGATATGTTAAACACGGAGTTGGCAGCCATACCAAGCACTTCCGCTCTTTTCACCACTTTGAACGGATGTTCTAAATACCAGTTGTATTGAACATGGTCTTTGGGGATGGCCGGTGTGTAAATCACGATATCCGCATGGGCATCCAACGTTTCAATACTATCTTCAAAGGTGATGACAATTCCTTCCCTTTCCAGTTCATCCGTCAATGCTGTTCTTGTCTTATCATACCCGCCTACCACTTTCCCGTGCAGATTGAAATAGCGTGCCAGTGCACTCATACCGATACCGCCGATGCCTAAAAAGTAAATACGATGTATATTGGTTAAATCCATTGTCAGAGCGATAAATTATTGATGATATATCCGGCAATCTCATGTGCTGCGTTCGTTTTTGCCAGCGATCTAATATTCGCTGACAATTTCCACATCTTCTGTTCATCCTGCATCAATGCAGAGACTACCTCTCCCGTTTTTTCTACAGCCTCTGCATCCCTGATCAATACTGCCGCACCTTTACTGACTAATGCCATCGCATTTTTTGTCTGATGATCTTCAGAAACGTTTGGAGAAGGAATCAGGACGGTTGGCTTTCCTACAATACATAATTCTGAAATCGACAATGCGCCTGCTCTTGAAATAATAATATCCGCCGCACTGTATGCCAGATTCATCTCCCTAATAAACTGATGAATTTTCACACACGTCAGGTCTTTAGATCCTGTTCGTTCCTTTATTCCATCGTAATATGCCTTACCGGTCTGCCACAGCAGCTGATAGCCCTGCTGAATAAACAAGTCCATGTTTTTTTCTATGGATGTATTGATGGTGCGGGCTCCAAGGCTGCCGCCAATAATCAAAATCGTTTTTTTAATTTCTTTTAACTGAAAAAAGGCCAACGCATCTTTCTTGTCAGGCAATTCAACAGTTATATCTTTTCTCACCGGGTTTCCGGTCAGCAGGGTCTTTTCTGATTTAAAGAACGCGTTTAAATTATCGTATGCCACAAAAATCTTAGCAGCAAACCCCGATAATATCTTATTGGTAATGCCGGGATATGAATTTTGTTCCTGGATAAAAATCCTCGTACCAGTTAACGCACCAATAAACAGAACCGGTCCGCTGGCATATCCGCCTACCCCAATGCAGGCATCCGGTTTAAAATTTCTCAGTACCCTGAAGGCTTGAAATAAGCTCTTCAGCAGTTTGAATGGAAAAAAAAGGTTTTTAAATGTCAGGCTTCGCTGCAAGCCAACCACTTCCAATCCAACGATATCATATCCTGCCTGTGGCACCTTTTCCATTTCCATTCTTCCTTTGGCACCCACAAATAGAATCTGGCAATCCGGCTGGCTTTGCTTTAGTGCATCCGCAATTGCAACTGCGGGAAAGATGTGTCCTCCGGTGCCTCCGCCTGCTATGATATATTTATATGTCTTAGTTACCACTGTTTGATTCTTCCTGTTTTTTTTAAAATCTATACATCCATTTCCTCCAGTTTCTGTCTTTTTACCGCAGTCTGAGGTTTCTGTTCAGCACGTTCATTTACATGCCGGCTCACGCTTAATATAATTCCCAATGCAAAAGAGTTAAACCATATACTGGAACCACCCCAACTGATAAAAGGAAGCGTAATTCCGGTATTTGGCAATAAATGCACATTAACACCCATGTGAATGATGGCCTGTAATACCATACTAATACCTAAGCCTACCGCCATCAATGCCCCGAATGCTCTGGGGCTGTTCTTCACCAGATTAATCAGCCGCCACATAAAAAAGAGGTAAAGGAATAAGACGAATGCACCTCCAAGCAATCCGTATTCTTCGATTAGTGTAGAATAAATGAAATCAGAGAATGCATCCGGCAGAAAATTGCACTGTGTGCTTTTTCCCGGTGCGATTCGAACCAAACCTCCTTTAGCAATTGCAATATTGGCCTGTTTCTGCTGATAATATTCGTCTGAATTGTAATCCGGGTTTTTCCAGTTTTCAATCCGCTTCAGCCATACATCTGCCCGTCCATGGTCGGGAAATGCGTACCAAGAAACGGCAAATATAAGGCCTGCCGCCAATGCTCCGGCTGCAACGATAGCAAGCATAAACTTAGTGCTTACCCTTCCCACAAACAGTACAACAATACAAGTCGCAAACAGGATAGCTGCAGAAGAGAAATTATCCAACATAATCAATCCACAAATAAGCACTATAGGTAACATAATATGTAACACCACCTCTCTGATATCTTTAATTACACCTTGCTTCTTGGAAAGCATACGGGAAGTATACATAATCAAAGCCAATCTGGCAAAATCAGACGACTGGAAGGTCAATCCAACTAAAGGAATGCGCACCCACCTGCTGGCATCATTAATTCGAACCCCAAAGAATGTGGTATACAGCAGCAGCGGGATGGACAAGACCAGCATCATCTGAGCCATTCGTGAAAAATACCGATGGTCGATACGGTGTATAAAATAGGTAATACACAATCCTGCCGCTAAAATAAAACCATGTCTCAGCAAATAATATTCCGTATCACCGCCGGTGTCCCTATATGCGAGCGAACGGGTTGAACTATAAACCAACAGCAGAGAGATAGCGCTCAGTATGGCAACGATGTACCACACATATTTATCTCCTTTGATATTATTAATAATCCTGCCTATCACTGGTGTCTTTAATTAAAGGTTCAAAACATTACGTTTGAATTGCTTTCCCCTGTCTTCATAATTCTCGAACAAATCAAAACTTGCACAGCAGGGGGACAGCAAAACCACATCGCCCTTATCTGCCATATTGTAAGCCATCTGGACGGCCTGTTCCATACTTTGAGTATCGACAATATATCCGACTTCAGAAGCAAATGCTTCATGGAGTTTCTCATTGTCTTTCCCCAGACAGATGATTGCTTTTACTTTTTTGTTGACCAGTTCTTTTATCAACGTGTAGTCATTACCCTTATCAACACCGCCGGCAATCAGAACAGTTGGCTTGGTCATGGATTCCAGCGCATACCATGTCGAATTGACATTGGTTGCTTTAGAGTCATTAATAAAGTCAACGTTCCGGATGGTAGCAACAAATTCAAGACGATGTTCCAGGTTTTTAAAATCTTCCAGGCTTTCACGGATTTTGTCATTACGTACGCCGACTAATTTAGCGGAAATGGCAGCAGCCATAGAGTTGTAGGAATTGTGGATTCCGTGGATAGAGAGTTCACTGATTGGCATGGTAAAGTTGGTTTTATTGAGTTCGATAATTAATTGTTTATTTTCTACATAAGCTCCGTTGCCTAGTTGGTGGTAATAAGAGAAGGGTACTCTCTGAACCTGCTGATTGGCAGTATTCAGATATTGCATGGTTACTGCATCATCTTCACAATAGATGAAATAATCATTTTCATTCTGGTTGCGGGTGATACTGAATTTTGAAGCAATGTAATTTTCAAATTTGTAGTCGTACCGGTCTAAGTGGTCTTCCGTGATGTTGCACAATACGGAGATGAACGGCTTAAATGTCATGCAATTGTCCAACTGAAAACTGCTGACTTCTAATACGAAATAATCCTTATCACCGTTTGCCACCTGTCTGGCGAAAGACGTTCCGATGTTCCCTCCCAGACCCACATTCAATCCCGCCTTCTCCAGCAAATGATACGTCAATGAAGTGGTCGTTGTCTTGCCGTTTGTTCCGGTAATGGCAATCACTTTGGATCTTGTAAATCGGTATCCGAATTCTATTTCAGATATGATCGGGATATTCTTTTCCTTGATCTTTTTGACAACAGGTGCTTTATCCGGAATGCCGGGGCTTTTGATGATGGTTGTTGCCGTTAATATTATTTCTTCCGTATGTCTTCCCTCCTCAAATGGAATTTGCAGAGCAGTCAGTTCGTCCTTATAGGATTGTTTGATGGTTCCAAAATCAGACACAAAGACCTCCATACCCTGCTTTTGTGCAAGGATAGCGGCACCTACCCCGCTTTCTCCACTTCCCAATATGACTATCTTATCTGATGGCATTTTTCGATTATCGGGTTATCTGATTTTCAGGGTTACAAATGAAATGACGGCCAGCAGGATACTTATAATCCAGAACCGCAGTACAATCTTCGCCTCATGGTAACCTTCTTTCTGAAAATGATGGTGCAGCGGAGCCATTTTAAAAATGCGCCTGCCTTCACCATATTTTCTTTTGGTATATTTAAAGTATCCTACCTGCAGCATTACGGAAACATTTTCAATAAAGAAGATGCCGCAAAGGATGGGTATCAGCAATTCTTTTCTAACAATTAAGGACACGGTTGCAATGACACCGCCGAGCATAAGGCTACCCGTATCTCCCATGAAGACCGTGGCCGGGAATGAATTATACCAGAGAAATCCGATGGTTGCCCCAATCAATGCGGCACAAACAATTACGACTTCCTCCGAGTTGGGTATATAAAGTATATTCAGGTAATCCGCAATTTTTACGTTACCGGACACATAGGCAAATATGGCTAAAGTGGTCAATACAATTACAGACACCCCTGCCGCCAGGCCATCAATGCCGTCGGTAAGGTTTGCAGCATTCGATACAGCGGTAATGACAAAAATCACAAACGGAATAAAGAATATCCATCCCCATTTCTGATAATCTTGTGTAAATGGTTTCAGGAAATAGGAATAATCCAGTAAGTTATCCTTGAAAAAAGGAATATTGGTTTTGAGTGCTTTCGTTTCATGCGAGAGATACTCATTTCCGACCCTGATCCCTTTATTTTCATACATCACATGTCCGGAAGAAACCACCTGTTCGGGTTTATCCCAGTCAACCTCTCCTTTGCTGTCAATCTTATAGATGAACACATTATCAAAATCTCTCACTTTCACGGAAGGATGGAAATACAACACACAACCGACCACCAGTCCCAGCACCACCTGTGCTAGGATTTTAAACATACCTCTTAATCCTTCCTTATCCTTTTTAAATACTTTTATGTAATCATCTAAAAACCCGATACCACCCATCCAGACAGTAGAAACCAGCAGCAATATGACATACACATTATCCAAACGGGCAAACAACAGCGTTGGAATCACAATTGCGGCAATAATAATCACACCGCCCATGGTAGGTGTCCCTTTCTTTTGAATCTGTCCTTCCAGCCCCAAATCACGGACGGATTCACCAATCTGCATTTTGCGAAGCCATTTTATAATGCTCCGTCCAATGAGCATCGAAATAACCAGTGACAGGATGATTGCCAGAGACGCACGGAAAGAGATGTACTGGAACAGTCTTGAGCCTGTCAATCCAAATGTTTCCTGCAGATATTTAAATAAGTAATAAAGCATACTATCTTATTTATTCAGTTCCTTAAAAGTTTCCAGCAATATTGCCTTATCATCAAAAGGGTATTTCACATTATCTATCTCCTGGTATTTTTCATGTCCTTTGCCTGCGAGCAGAATGATATCACGTTCTTTTGCCAGATTACAGGCAACACGTATTGCTTCCCGTCTGTCGGTAATGGACATCACTTTATTATAATTATGAGGAGGAACTCCCGCCTTCATTTCCTGTATGATATCATCCGCTTTTTCATTGCGTGGATTATCCGATGTCAGAATCACTTTGGAGCACAGCTCACTGGCAATAAGCGCCATATCCGGTCGTTTTGCTTTATCACGGTTGCCGCCGCAGCCCACCACGGTAATCACCTGTTCGTTATGCGTCCTGATCTCATTGATGGTATCCAGCACATTCTTCAATGCATCCGGTGTATGTGCGTAATCGACGATTCCAATAATTTTTTGAACAGATGAAGTGAAGCAATCAAACCTTCCCTCTGCACCTTTTAATGCAGAAATAGCAATCAACGCTTCCTCCCTTTCCATTCCCAGCAATACACAGGTGGCATAAATTGCCAGCAAATTATAGGCATTGAACCGGCCGGTCATCTTTAGATGCACTTCCGTTTCTTCGTTTTGAACAACCAGTCCCGTAAAGGCATTCTCTAAAATCCTGAAACGGAAATCCGCCAGACTCTTGATGGCATACGTATACTTTTTTGCCTTCGTATTCTGGAGCATTACCTCGCCGCGCTTATCGTCGATATTCGTAAGGGCAAAAGCGGATTCCGGAAGCAGGTCAAAGAATCTTTTCTTTGCATAAATATATTCCTGGAATGTTTTATGATAATCCAGATGATCATGTGTGATATTGGTAAAAATTCCACCGGCAAAATGTAATCCGTAAATCCTGTCCTGATTGGCAGCATGTGAGCTGACTTCCATGAACACATACTCTATGCCATCGTCTGCCATCTTACGCATCAAAGCATTGATAGCAATCGGATCCGGTGTAGTGTGGGTGGAAGGGATTTCAGTCTGATTAATCTTATTGACGATGGTGGAGAGCAACCCAGTCTTATATTTTCGTTCTGTATAAATCTGATGCAGTAAAGTAGCCACGGATGTCTTGCCGTTTGTTCCGGTTACACCCACCAACTTCACGGATTTAGAAGGATGTTTGTAAAAGTTACAAGCCATCATTGCGGATGCTCTTCTTACATCCTTCACTTCCACATAGGTGACCTCCGGATACAACTCTGCAGGAATCGTTTCACAGACAATGACACTTGCACCCTGTTCTATCACTTTTGGAATAAAGGAATGGCCATCCGCTGCTGTTCCCTTTATTGCAAAAAAAACATCTCCTTTTCCCACCCTACGGGAATCCAGTTGCAATGTGTTTACAACAACAGCATCCTCACCCACTATCTTTAGCGGCTGAACATTTTCCATTATGTCTTTTAATCTTTTCACTAATTCAACACTAATTGTATGTAACTTCCTTTTATCACAGCGGTATTCGCCGGAACAGACTGTCCGATTACCTTGCCTTTTCCAACAAAACCCACCTTTAAACCTAAATTCTCCAATATAGAAACGGCATCATCCAGCAACATTCCTTTTACATTCGGGACCTTATTATTGGATAGCTGAATTTTTGAAACGAAAAATTGCTTATTGGTATCCCTTTTCAATTTTGCATATTCCCAGTTCTGTTTGAAATCGTAGCTGATATTGAATTTTTTATTCAATTCCTTAATGGCATTCGTCGTACCCGCAACAGCCGGCAATTTCTTCTCCAACAAAGATGAATCCTTGTTAATGGCCTTATTCGATCTGATATTCGAGGTAATAATCTTATCAGCCATTATCTTGAATATGGGCGCAGACACCACACCACCTGTAGTTCCGGGGCCTTCCGCACCTCCTATCACCACGACACAGGAATACAATGGCTTATCTGCCGGGAAGAAACCGACGAATGTAGAAAGGTTCTTCTCTGAATACCCGCTATGATCTGTACTCATTTTTGCTGTGCCTGTTTTACCGGCAATACGGTAATAAGGCGATTTGATTTTTCTGGCCGTGCCATTTTCATCTTCGACCACACGAAGCAGGATTTCTTTTGCAAACTCAGCAGCTTTAGGACTGCAGATTTTATGTTGGGTGCTTTGCGGTTTATATTCACGTACCTGTTTCCCGTTATCCAACACACTTTGTATCAGATATGGTTTCATACGCGTTCCGTTATTGGCAATGGCATTGTAAAATGTAAGCAACTGAAGCGGGGTAAACTTGACTTCATATCCGTGTGCTATCCACGGTAACGAGATGGCACTCCATTTGTCAGGTTTTAGAACCAATGGCGAAACCTCTCCTTTTAAATCTATTTGTGTTTTAGACGTCAGTCCAAATTGTTCCAGTTTATCGTAGAATTTCTGTTTGTCTCTGCCGTAAAACTGGACAATCCATTTTGCAATAGCCACATTGGATGAGATGGCAAGTGCCTTGCCCGGTGTCAAAAACGCATATTGGGTATTATGTCCGTCATCCGTCAGTACCACATTGCCGAATTTAGCAGACGCGTGATTCGAATTAATGGAATCTGCCATTGTAAGGTTTCCATCATCAAACAACGCGAGATAGGCGGCCGTTTTAAAGACAGAACCCGGTTCATATCGGAGTGCAAGCGCATAATTATAATTCTCCGAGAACCCTTCGCTGTTTTTGTTTTTTCCCAGGTTTGCCATTGCCCTGATAGCTCCCGTCTTAACTTCCATCAATATGGCACAACCATATTCCGCCTGATATTGAGTAACCGCCTGCAACAAAGTTGTTTCCGTAATATCCTGCAGACCTAAATCCAGCGTGGATATTATATCATACCCGTTCTTAGGTTCAATCTGCCCGTTCCTGTTGATAGGAATCCATTCGCCTCCGGCGATTTTCTGTTTCAGGATTTTTCCTTTGGCGCCGCTCAGTAATGAATCAGCGGCTTCTTCAAGCCCTATATCCTTAGCATTATCCCTGATCAATCCGATAGTTCGCTGTGCCAGGTAATCATAAGGGTTTGTGCGTTCCTGCCGGGTTTCAACAATCAATCCCCCTTTAAATTTTCCTTCCCTGAACAACGGCCATCGTTTGATTTCTTTTAATAAGCTGTAGTCAGCTTTGCTGCATAATAAGAAGTAACGTTTTTTATTTTTTCTGGCATTAATTAACTGCCGTTTGTATCCGGTTATTGTATTTTGATTGAACTTACTCCACATATAATAGGCGAGCGAATCCACATTCTCCTGAAAGATGTCATCGCTCATTGCCTTGGAGGCAAAATCCACGTGCAATTCAAAGAACGGAACAGAAGTCGCCAGCAACTTGTCGTCCGAAGAGTAGATATTGCCACGTTCTGCCGGAATTTCAAAATAGTCTGTCGTCAAACTGTCTGCCAGAGATTTCCAGTGACCGTTTTTATAGGTCTGTATCTGATATACCTTTCCCAATACTATAATGCCAAATACCGTACAGAACCCGCCTATCAGGTAGATTCGAATCAGTATATTGGATTTAATATTCATTGGTTTATTTATCGTTTGCCGTTTGCTAATCCATTCATTCTTCCATTAACAGTCCTTGCTTCACTTCTATTTTCTTCGGTGGTTCCTGGAGGGGTTTTAATCCGTAAGGTTCCAACACTCTTTGCAGTTCCGATTGTTTGCTTTTCAGGTTCAGTTCTGTTTTAACACCTATATATTCCCACCTCAGTTCTTTTATATCATTTTGCTTTTTAGCGATATTCCGATTCAGGCGAACTGCCAGATGCGTATTAAATATTTCCAGAACACCAATAAAGACTATAGCCGCCACGAACAGATAATTATGCATCACCTGGGCGTAAGAAATAAAATCATTCACACCAAACACCCGTAACACAGACTCGACCATCCGTTGTATACGATTTTCAGGCACAGCAGCCACTTCGTTATATATCTCTTCTTCCGGCATCAGTTTGTTTTCTCAGCTATTCTCAACTTAGCACTCCTCGCCCTGGGATTAGCCTTCAATTCTTCCGCTCCCGCCTCTATCGGTTTTCGGGTAATCACCTTCAGATGATGCTCGAATCTTCCAAAAACATCTTTCTCCGGTTCGCCTTCAAAGACGCCATTCTTCATAAAATTTTTCGTCAATCTGTCTTCCAGGGAATGGTAGCTCATAATGACCAGCCTTCCGCCGGTTTCCAATACTTCTTCACTTTGTTTCAAAAAATCTTTAATGGCATTCAATTCATCATTCACTTCAATTCGGATGGCCTGAAAGACCTGTGAAAAATATTTCACTTCTATCCCTTTGGAAACTATTTTGCAGATTTCCACTAAATCTTTTGTGGTCTCTATCGGCTGAATGGCACGTTGTTCCACAATTCTATTCGCCAGCGTTCTGGCGTTGATCACTTCCCCGTAAAAACCAAGAATATGCTGAAGCTGCTCAGCCGTATACGAATTCACCACATCTTTAGCAGTTATCCCTTCTTTCCGGTTCATGCGCATATCCAGCATGGCATCGAAACGGGTGGCGAAACCTCTGGTGGGTTCGTCTATCTGATGAGATGAAATCCCAAAGTCTGCCAAGATGCCGTTTACCCGAATTATGCCGTGCAATTTTAAAAATCGTTTTAGGTGTCTGTAATTTGCCTGTATCAATACGAACCGCCTGTCATCCGGCACATTCTGTCTGGCATCCTCATCCACGTCAAATGCAAACAGTTTTCCCTTCTCACTCAGTTGTTCGAGTATTTTCCTGCTGTGCCCGCCGCCTCCAAAAGTGACATCTACATATATTCCGTCCGGATGAATGTCCAACCCTTCTATACACTCTCTGAGCATTACTGGAATATGATACATGCACTTTTTTATGTTATCTGTTCAAGAACTATTTACCGGAGTTTAATTTTGCCCACACCTCATCTGCCATATCCGCAAAATTCTCCGGCTCTTTGATGGTAGCGTGATAGGTCTTACTATCCCAAATCTCAATCACATCGTGGAAGGCGGTGATAACCACTTCATCCGTGATGCCCACATTGTCCGTAAGACGCTTGGATAATAATATTCTGTCGTTGCCGTCCATCTCCACCTGGGTCGCCAATTGATAGAAAGAGCGCAGAAAGTCACGTTCAGCCGTTCTGAAATAGCTGAACTTGCCCATTTCCTGTGTTACACTGTCCCATTGTGTTTTGGGAAACAAGCGCAAACATTTACCCATGCCTTTGTTCAAAACAAAATGTGTACGCGTATCCTCCGGAATCTGCTGTAAAAGATTGGTCGGCAAACGCAACCTGCCTTTGCTGTCCACTTTTACTTCATAATGTCCGGTTAATCCTATCATTTGCGATTTTGCTGATTTGATGAACAAAAATAAAATAAAAGTCACACAAATTCCCACTTTACTCCACTTTTTACCATTGATAATCATGTTAATAAGTCAAAAAATGTGCATATCTCAAATTTAGATGTGGATTGAATGTGGAAATGTTATGAAAAGTGTAATTAGAATAAGGGTTGGGAATGCACATTAGGTTATGCACCATGTGGAAATAAATTCAATAAAAATAGCGGGTTCGGTATCGTTTAACCCATCAATTCAATAAATTTGATTGAATTTTGATGCATATTTGAAAGAATGAAGCTGAAAATTAAACACTACATCCTGCCATTGTTGATTTTTCTTTTCGAAATTTCGCCCGCTCAACCTTATATTGACAAAGACAGTATTTTCCAAAAATCAATAATTGAAAACAAAACTGTCTTAATTGTTTTTTCAGGCTCTGACTGGTGTAAAAATTGTATACAGTTTGAAAAAGGAATTATGAAGGACTCTTCCTTTCAACATTTTGTCCGGGAAAATTTATTGCTTTTAAAGGCCGACTTCCCGCAAAAGAAAAAATTGCCGGAAAAACTGATCCGACAAAATGAATTATTAGCGGAACGATACAACCCCAACGGTATTTTTCCCCTGTTTATTTTAGTCAGCCCCAATCAAAGAACGGCAACGATTAGTTTTCAGCATGAAACTGCCGCCGGTTTTACAGATAAACTGAAAGCTGCAATGGAATCCATTCTGCCATGATGATTGAACAAAAGGTTACAACAAAATTGATGGGATCTGTTTTTGAGCTTATTGTAACGGCTGACACAAAAACTGCTGCTCAGGGATTTATAGAAGAGGGGATTCAGGAAATAAAACGCATTGAATCTTTGTTAACCGAATTTGCAGCAACTTCCATCACTGCCTTGATTAATCAGAATGCCGGCATCAGTCCAGTTGAGGTACCGGAGGAGGTATATCAATTATTAAAACGCATTCAACATTTGTCAAAGATCACTCAGGGTTCTTTTGACATTACGGTTGGCCCGTTAAAGAAACTGTATAATTTCAAACAGCAGGATTTTACATTTCCGGATAAGAAGAAAATCCGGGATACCTTAAAAATGGTAGGGTATGAATTTCTGCAATTGCTGGAAAACAATAAAGTTTATTTATCCCAAAAGGGAATGCAGATCAGTTTTGCAGCCATAGGTAAAGGATATGCCGCTGACTGTGTCAGGAAATTATGGAAAGAAAAAAATGCGGAAGGCGGTGTCATCAATGCAAGCGGAGATTTGACGGTTTTTGGAAAAAGGGCAAACGGAGATTTATGGAAGATTGGCATCTCACACCCTGATGACAGGAATCAGATGGTCTTTTCCATTCCCATGCAGCACGGCGCAACAGCGACATCCGGTGACTATGAGCAGTATTTCACGAAGAATGACATCCGCTATTCCCACACCATACATCCGAAAACGGGACTGCCGCTCACAGGCATCAAAAGCGTCAGCATCATCCACTCCAGTGCAGAATTATGTGATGCACTGGCAACGGCAGTATATGTGATGGGCGCAGATGCCGGTATCCATTTTATCAATCAATTACCGGACACACATGCTATCGTCATTAATTCTGAAAATTGTGTATTTTTATCCAAGCATATAAACATAGAGCATGGCACTCTTTAAGATATCCCTTTTAGTATTGACGGTAAGTTCACTTACCTGCAGCTGCCATCCGGTAAAACCATATCAGCGGGTATATCTGAACGACCGGGAAATGCAGATAAGCAATGGTATTTCCGGGAAATTTGAAGAAAATGCCGAAGGCATAAGAGAAGGCGCAGCACCGGCGGGAGGCATATACACCAGCGGCGGGTGTGGCTGTAACTAATTACAATGAAGAAGAAGTTTTTCATATTTGGCTTAATGGCCTTTTACTATCCTTTGAAGGCACAGCTTCCTGACAGCAGTGCTTTTGAAAGAAAAAAAATATCCAGGACAGATATTGAATTCACCTTTTCTTATTATAATCAGGATGGAAATAATTCGGCGGTAACAGGCGGAACAGGAACAGAAAAATTGTCCGTTTATGCGACAGGTCTGACCATCCGGCATCAGTTCAAGGAGTTCAATAAGCTTTCATTCTCTGCCGGAATTGATGTTATCAGTTCGGCATCGACTGACAAGATTGACCATATCCGTTCTTCTGCATCCATTAAAGACAACCATTTTCATCTGGATGCAGGATTCCAACGACGATTGAAGAATGTAAATCTGGTGATGGGAGGAGGAGCTGGTGTTGCCCTGGAATCGGATTATCTTTCTGCTCCCGTATCATTCTCCATGCAATATACCGAACCATCCGAAATGCGATCCTATCAGATGGGTGTGTTCCTGTCTTTTGATGACTTGCGGTGGGGCAGGTTAAACCCTGATTATATGCGCCCGGAAAGTCTCGTATATCCGGAAGAACTGAGGTATAAAGAATGGTATGATGTGTACAGAAGGGATTCTTACAATATCAAATTTGGCTTTACACAAGTATTGTCAAGGAAAATGATTCTGGGCATTTTCCCGGAATTTGTCTATCAGAAAGGATTACTGGCTACGCCGTTTCACAGAGTCTATTTTTCTGACAGCAGCCTGCGTGTAGAAAATCTGCCGAAACAAAGGTTCAAGTTTCCACTTTCTATAAAACTAAATGCATTTTTGGGCAAACGGTTTATCCTGAAGAGCCAGTATTCATTTTATGCGGACAATTTCGGAATCATTGCGAATGCCATCGAACTGCAAGGTGCCATAAAAATAGTACCGCAATTCACATTAAGTCCGTTTGTAAGAATTTATCATCAGTCAGGTTCAAAGTTTTTCAAACCCTATAAAGAACACCTGACCAGTGAAGTCTATTATACCTCCGATTACGACTTATCAGGCATGAAGACGTACAAAGCAGGTATGGAATTAAAATTCTTGCCAATGGGGAAGAGACAGCATAGATTATCTTTTGAAAATATCCTTTTCAGGTATTCCTACTATTACCGTTCGAACCATTTGCAGGCGCATACCGTTAATCTTACATTTACGTTTGCATCAGAATATGTAAGGAAAAAGAGAGAGTAATTACCTCTTTCAGTTATATACAAAACCAATTAATTCTCATATTTTTGTTGATATGAAACATCATCCCATTGTTCTGCTTGTTCAAAAGATTGAATTACACCATACGAAAGAAATTCAGAAATATTTTGCTGTTTCTAAAAAAAAACGAACTGAAAAATTTTACAAACTTATTACTATTGCAAAAAACGACGGACAACTGGATAAAAGATTGTTATTTAAAAAATTGTTTACAAAAACCTATTCTGAAAAAAATGATTATTTGTGGCGAAATGAGATTCGGTTGTTAAAAGAAGATTTAGAAAGCTTCTTAATAAAAACAGAACACGAATATCATTCTAAGAATAACAGTGCTTATAACGAATGGCTATTAGTACATGCTTTCAAAAAATTAGAATATGATGAAGGTATTGACGAGAAAACAGAATTGTTAATAAAACAAAAAGACAACTTCGCTTCCTACCAATATGTACTGGACGCCAGTTTTATACAACTGCACAACCTGCGTTATAAAATTATTGATATCGATAAACGCAGAAAAAGTTATTCCGAATCTTTACAGAATTGTGAGGCAATATTGAAAGACCTGCTAGCTTCTTATTGCGCTCAAGTGAACTTACATAAATCATACATCAACTGGATTGTTTACAATCATCAATTTGAAGGTCGTGAAACTCTTATTTCAGACACCTATGAATGCTTGTTGCCTAAAAACCCTATCAGTAATTTTAATAATTACTTAGGCGCTTCACTCACAGATGCGGACGAGAAGAATTTGAATACACAGATAGAAAGTCTGGATGCTGCGTTGGAAAATATTGAGCCTGTCTATAAAAACAATAAACTACTGCAAGAAAACAGAGTGGTTGCACTAATGGCAAAAGGAAGAGAATTTTCTGCGAACGGTTATTTTCGGGAAGCAGATGCTGTACTTAAAAGCATTAAACAAGATATCGATCATTTATATCATCATCACAGAACTATATTTTATGTAAACTATATTACCAATTTAGTAAAGAGCAAACTTTACAAGGATGTTATTTACATACTGGATCATGAATTTTCTACGGATAATATATTATACAAGAACATGCTTTTACAAAACAGGTTGCTATGCTACATGTATTTGCGCGATACAAAAACCTTGCAAACTATATTTCTTATGATCTGGATGCTGCACCATTTCCACAAAACCACGTTTTAAAACTTATCAAATCAGTATATTTTTACCTAACGCAAGACTATGATACAGCGCTGTCAATTATTACAAGCGTAATACAAATGGTAGCAACGGATAAAATGTCTCATCATAAACCCATTTCAATTCTATACAAAAAATTATATACAGCAAAACAAAAGAATGCTTTGCTGAAAAAGATGTCTTCAAAAGATATAAAATTGTTACAGAATGCAATTAATGAATTTGAAGAAACTACACCAATTGAATTCAAATTAGTTTCTGTTTATTTATGGCTAAAACAAGAAATTGAACAAAATTTAGCTTAAAAATGAGATTAAAACACACTATCAACCAATTGATTTATAATTAGTTAATAAACATACTTCACAAAACCTACTCACAAAATTAAAATACTTCATTTTGCTTCGCTTTTTGTATGATGCAGTTTTACATCAACAAAAAATGAATTTATGAAAGCAATTACAAAACTTAGTACAAGTATTATTTTACTTAGTACTCTTTTCTTTTCTTGCAAAAAAGAAACAACAACTCCAGAAAGCTGGCAATTTACCAAATTAGTAAATACAACATTAGATAACAATGGCAACATGGTTACATTGGATTTCTATCAAAAGAAAGGCAATGAATGGCGCATTGTGCAAATGTCACCAGATGATTACACAAAATTTTATTTAAAAAATATCGTCACTCCAAGCGCATTTCAAATGCCTATTGATAACAGCAATGCATTCTTGACTTCAAATGTTAGACTTTTTAATCCAGCTGATAACAAAGTTTATAACCAGGGAAATTTAAGATGGCTTTTAGGCGAACCGGTTGGATTTAAAACTTTTAACACATTTGATTTTGAATTTCCTGATATGCCTGCTGCATATAATTCAATCAATAAATTTAGTGCAGCCACATTTTCTTCAGAGCAAGCATATGATAATAATTCAAAAACCAGTACGTATATTTTTTATGATTTTCCAAATCAGAAGTATGTATACTATGGATTTAGGACTGGTGCCGATTTGATAATAGAAAATACATTGCCGCTGATTTGTCCAACTTGTAACACTATAAGCTGGAAAAATATTGATGCTGTTACTTGCACTGGAGAAAATGACAATAATGATTTATACTATTTCTTTGATTTTGATGCACAAAAAATATACATTCTTGAAAGAATTGGCAAAAGCACCAACAATCCATCATTTCAATTAAACAATCCACCAATTGATTTCAGCGATGCATTTAGCAATACGGCTGGTTCTAATGGTGGTAATGAATTGCCTTTTGATTTTAGTAAATAAACAAAAATAGCCATAATAACCATAAAAACAATTACAAACCTTAAAATTACAAAAATGAAATCTCTAAATAAAACAATCTCATTATTCTTTTTTACACTACTAATTACGTTGCTTAGTTCTTGCACAAGAGATATATTTGATGTTGCAGACAGATACAAAGTAGTATTTTGGTTTGATGAAGAAACCTCAAGACAACTACTATATGATGGTGCTGATACACTTACTTTTTATGTAAACTATAAAGCAGTAGCAACATCAACTGTAGATGATATATTTTGGACGACTGCACCATCTTGTGATGACACAACTGCAATTTCAGTACAGCTTGGTTTACTGCATAAAGAAAATCCAATTTTATTTTGTAAAGATCAAACTGGCGCTATATATTTTAGTGGCACTAAATCTTTGTCTTCAGAACTATTGTCTCCAGGTTATTGCAATACTATAGAACTTAAATAGATTATAAAATTCAAATAAACAACTCAATATATTTATTCATCATTAAAAATTACAAAAAATGAAATCACAGATTCACGAACTCAAAAACTTAAAAAATAAAGTCATGAGTAAAAACACAATCAAAACACTTTCCATCTTGCTATTCTTTGCAGTAGCAATCGCAGCAACGTCTTGCAAAAAAGAAAAAGGTGGTGGAACCACAGGAAAAACTGGTACTTTCACTATTGACGGTGCTTCCTATTCTGGCGAAACCAGTACACAGACTTTTGTAAATGACAATTATTCTGTTTTATGCGAACAAGACGATCCTTACAAATTAATTCAGGTTACATTTCACAACCAGGCTGAAGCTGAAGCAGGTGGCACGTTTGATGTAGCAGATTTCAGTTTAAATGTTCCATCCGGCGAAGCTGGAGTAGGTATTGACGGGTTAACATTTGATCCGGATGGCAGCCAAACCATCACTGTGTCCGGTAAAAAGATTACTATTAATAATCTTCCGTTAGACCAAACCGGTGGTGGTTCTTTAAATCCATTTGTAAACAGTGCAAGTATTGATTTCTAAAATTAAAAATAATGAAAAAAATGCTAAGCTGTTTTTTTGCATGCAGTGTATTATTCACTGCATGCAAATCAAACAAAACCGATAGTGCTGAAACCACTATCGAACAAAACATGGATGAAATAAAATCATCTACTGCAGAACAAGGACAAGCCGGAAAAGGCAAAATTACTTTGCAATGCAACGGAAAAACATATGAAATAAATGGTGTTTGCGGTGCCGTTACATCCATGGGTTCACTAACCATTGCTGTGCCTGACGATAGTTTTCCTGCAAAAACATTCACAATCAATTTCACTGCTGATAAATTGCCGGATGCTACATCAACTTACAAAATTACCAAATATAATATTGATGATAAAGATGCCAGACACGTTACAGTTAGTTATGCTGATATGCGAAGTACATCAACCATGATTTGGGAAAGCGATGACAAAACAGGCAAATTAGATTTTGTTGTAAATGGCAATGAAATAAAATGTACTTTTTCAAACCTTACGTTGCAGCCAAGCATGATGTATAATAAAGGTGAGCAAGATGGAACAGCAACAGTTTCTGGCGAATTAATGATCTATAAAGTTTAATACAATGAAAAGAATAATTTTTACACTTACTGTTCTTTCTGTTTTTATTAGCAGTTGCAGTAAAGATGATAACAAAGCAAAAAAAACGCGTTTAAAAACATATACACATGATTACTATGCGCGAATACCAGCAGCTTTAGATAAATATACTATTGAGTACAACAGTGCAAATAAAATTTCTAAAATTATTCATGAAAATAATGGTGCATTATATAAAACAACATATTGTGTTTATACAGCTGCTAATAAACTAGATAGTGTAGTTACAAAATATACCAGTGGAGGAATTTATGCTTATAAAGTTATATGGACAGGCAATAAAATAACAAGATATGACGATATAGACCTTACATATAATAGTGATGGTTTGATAGATAAGAAAATTTATGCTGATGGAAGTTATTTCAGAAATGAATACATAGCAGATTCCATATTTCTTTATAATAAACCTGTTGGTGGTAGCGAATATTTACAAACACGTTATTTACTTTCAAGTAGTATAAAAAATCCATTCTTGATTTCAGGATTTGAAGCTGAAGCTTATTTTGCAGGTAATTTATTATATTATTACAACTCTTTTAATGCTTTGTTACCTACTATCGAAATAAAATACCTTGGATATCTCAATAATAAAGACTACACATTTGAAGGCGATTTTAATGGTTATCCTTTACAAAGAAATGACCTTACAAACTCTATAGATGAAAACAGAAGCAAAGAAACATTTACGTACGAAGAATTCTAAAACTATGAAAAACCAATAGCATTTGAAAAGTAAAATGCTCGCTCAAGAAGCAAGCATTTTTTTATTCATTTTTTGTAAGCGAAGCCGAAAGGCTTCGTTTCTTTTAAGAAAACTACCTGTCTTCTCTTTCTCTGGCGCGGTCAACCATAGGTTTGCCGGTGCCTTTATTTCGTTTGTACACCGCCAAGATTTGTTCCGCATCGTCGCTGCTGGTCGCAAAGAAGGAGAAATTATCCAGTATTCTGATATCATCAATCCTTCTGGATTCAATACCTGCATTATTGTTCAGCTCTTCCAACAACAAACGCGGTGTCATCCCATCGACTCTGCCTTTTGCAAAGAACAGGCGTGCGGAGGAGGTATTTCTTCTGCGAGGTGCACTTTCCCTGCCGCTATCCCTTCGGGTGTCACTTCTTCTGTCATCCCGTCTGCCGCCTCTGTCATCCCTTCTGTCCCTGCTGCCAAAACGATCGCTTCTGCCTCCAAATTCATCTTTAACTGCTTCTTTAATTTGTTTGTACGCTTTGGGATTTAATTCATCTTTTGCAAAATGCTTAATCAAGGCAGCCACTATAACCTGTGGTTCTGTTTCTCCTAAGATCTGTGCAGCCAGTTCCATGTACTCACTGTAATGCTCTGTCCCGATGATGGTTTCAATATGTTCTGTCAGACGACGGGTTTTAATCTTCACCATATCGTTTGCATCCGGCAACTTGCCCTTTTTCATTTTGGATTTCGCAATCCTTTCGACAAATATCAGCTTTCTTTTCTCAGAAGGGGAGATGATCGCGATAGCCTTACCCAATTTACCGGCACGGCCCGTACGTCCTATCCGGTGCACATAGCTTTCCGGATCCTGCGGTAATCCGTAGTTGATTACGTGCGTCAGGTCTGAAATATCAATACCTCGGGCTGCCACATCCGTCGCCACCAATACGCCAAATTTATTGGTCTTAAATTGTTTGACCACTTTTTCTCTCAGGTTCTGCTGGATGTCGCCATGCAAGGCATCTGTGGTATATCCTTTGTCATTCAAGTGATTGGAAATTTCCACCACTTCTGCTTTTGTATTACAGAAAATAATGCCGTAAAAATCTTCTTCTATATCCAATACACGGCACAGGGCATCAAATTTGTCCCTATCCGGAACTTCAAAATAAGACTGGTCGATATTGATATTGGTAATTTCCTGTTTGGCAATCTGTACCATGTTGAATTTTCCCATATAGCGTTTAGCCAGTGATAAAATCCTGTCCGGCATTGTGGCGGAAAACAGCAGCATTCTGCGCTCCTTATTGCATGATTTCAGAATCAGCTCAATATCATCGATGAATCCCATGTTAAGCATTTCATCCGCTTCATCCAGCACCACATAGTTGACTTCATCCAGAATCAGCTTCTTGCGTTCTATCAGGTCAATCACACGGCCGGGAGTTCCCACCACGACATGTGTACCCTTTTCCAATTCACGCATCTGTGAACTGATGGGTGCGCCACCATATACGGTAGTAATCCAGATTCTTTTGGAACCTTTAAAACTTTTAATTTCTTCCGCTGTCTGTATCGCCAATTCGCGGGTAGGTGCAAGCACCAATGCCTGGACACTTCTTTGAGTGGAGTCAAAGCGTTCTAAAATCGGCAAACCGAAGGCAGCCGTTTTGCCGGTACCGGTCTGTGCCTGTCCTACAATATCTAAATTACCGTTCAGTAAAAGTGGTATTGTTTGTTCCTGAATGGGTGTGGGCACTTCGTACCCTTTTTTTTCCAATGCTTCTAAAATGTCTTCGCTTAATCCTAAGGCTCTAAATCCTTCCATAAAGAAATAATTATTTATAATGAACTGCAAAGATACGCTGATTAGATGAATGTTACAACGTATTCATGTGTATAAGATATTGCGATTGAGTTAATTATAATCCGTATAATAAACGGAACCCGTTTCTGCTGCAATGTAGTTTGGCAGGATACAATATAAATACTTGTGTCCCGTGCAAAACAGATACGTACTTTTTGACGGGACACAAAGAAATTGAATACTACTAGCCTATATTATATGCCACGGAATGATATCCGCCTTCAAGATTTTACCATTCTTTAACACGGCTTCCATATAAACCAAACCATATTTATGATTTGCCCTCCACACTACTTTCTCTATGATTGGTTCCCAGATATCATCAAACTCGTTTTGCTCCACTTTAATGGTTTTTATATTAAACATGGTGAATGGCCAGTCATTTTCATCTGTGCGTTCAGTCACCGTCCTGGTTAAGACCTCTCCGGTATTTGTTTTGAACATATAGGTATCCCCTACTCTTGCATCGTATTTCACAATAGTAAATGGTTTATCTCCCGGATTTTCTTCATAATCTTGTATACCTTGTGATGTGAAGCGCATTTTTATGTCATGTTTTACCCTGTTTTGATCATCTTTAAGGTATGCAGGAATTAAAGGCACTAAGACGGCCGAATCTGGATGACCGGTAAAATCAAGTGTAATTCTAAATGTCACATCACCCCCGTTGTTGGAAATTACACCGGCATTGATTACTGGAAAGTCCTCTCCGGAACTGGCAATAGATACAGCAAAATCACTGCCTTCTACTTTCGTTAAATCCAAATCTGTTTGTCCGCCAAGTTTGTCTCCGTCTTTTGTACAGGATATTACACCGAATACGAACACCAATAACATCCATTTTTTCATTATAGCTTTCATGTTTAATTTTTATTCAAATTTAAACCATGAGAACCAAAAAAAACAGGAGATTTATCAGTAATAATGATGATTTTTGTCATCTTCCGGCGCCATGTACCATACCTGCATTTGCCTAAAGCAACAACTGCTCTGCAAAACTGTAGTAATCATTATGCGCGATAATGATATGGTCCAATACCGTCACTTCCAGCAACTTTCCTGCCTCTACTGCTTTGCGCGTTAGCTGCTTATCAGGCTCACTCGGCTGAAGGTTACCGGAAGGATGGTTGTGACAAAGAATAATGGCACTTGCCAGTTCCCTGACCGCCACATTAAAAATCATTTTCATATCCGCTACCGTGCCGGATATTCCACCGCTGCTGATTTTATGCTTGGAGATAAACCGGTTATTCCGGTTCAGGCATATCATCCAGAATTCTTCATGCGGCAAATCCGATAAAGCAGGCGACAGCATTTCAAACGCTGTACGATGTGAAACTATCTTGTCTTTTGGTTTTACTTCTGCCTGCGCCCTTCTCCTTCCAAGTTCCAGCGCTGCTATGATGGCTATCGCCTTGGCTGCTCCGATGCCTTTAAACTGCATCAAATCAGCAACGGACTTCTTTCCCAGTTCAAACAAATCGTTTTGTACGAAAGACAATACCTGCCTGGCTAATTCTACGGCCGACAGTTCTGCATTACCGGAACCGATAATGATAGCTAACAATTCCGCATCGGATAAAGTTAGTTTGCCTTTTAGAAGTAATTTTTCACGTGGGCGGTCTTCTTCTGCCCAGTGCCTGATCGTTAATTTGGTGGATTCGGGATACATAAAATAAGAATTGGTGTACCATTGAGATACACCAATCAGTTATTTTCCATAAAAACGCGGAAATTATTTTTTCAACACATTCAAATGTCTCATTACTTCAGACTTCAAATGACCCGCTTTGTTTTTGTGAATTTGATTTCTTTTAGCCAGTTTATCTACCATAGCCACGAGAGAAGGCATGGTTTTTTCCGCTTCGCCCTTATCAGATAATCCTAAAAATTTACGTAAGGCATTCCTGGTCGTCTTACCGTAATAACGGTTTTCCAGTCTGCGTTTCGTGGTTTGTCTGATTCTTTTCTTAGCCGATTTATGATGTGCCATTTTTTTTAATTGAGTTTGCAAAGATACTCAAACGATTATAATAAAAAAAGTGAATTTTAGGTTAATTGTAAACTTTTTACTTGAATTCCCGATTATACAATAAGAAAATAACGCTTTTTAATGGCTTTTTCCTCCTAAAACCACGATATTTGCAACCTGATTAATATTAATTTAATATGGACGATTTTTCGATACTTTCCAATGCACACCCCGGCTTTATTGACGCTCAATACCAAGATTACCAAAAAGACCCCAAGTCAATTGATCCGGAATGGCGTAAATTCTTTGCAGGCTTTGATTTAGCCTATAAATTCGGGCAGAATGGCAAAGCGATTGAAACGGACCATACAACCGTTTCCACACTCACCGCAACGGGAGAAGTGGTTTCTCCTAAGGAATTTAAAGTATTAAAACTTATCAGTGGCTACCGCAATAAAGGACACCTGCTGGCCAATACCAATCCGCTGCGCCCCAGAAGAGACCGCCATGCCGATCTTGAACTGCATTACTTCGGCTTGAATGAATCAGATCTGGAAACGGAGTTCCATGCCGGTAAGGAAATAGGAATCGGCAAAGCGAAACTGAGTACTATCATAGACAGATTGAAACAAATATACTGCCGCACCATCGGATGGGAATACAACTATGTCTTGAACCGCGACGAAAGAGCCTGGCTTCGAGAACAAATCGAACATGGCTACATCGCCTACCAGCATCCCATAGAAAAGAAAAAAAGAATTCTTTCCAAACTCAACGAAAGTGAAGTTCTGGAGAAATTCTTAGGAACAAAGTATATTGGCCAAAAACGGTTCTCACTGGAAGGCGGTGAATCCACCATCCCGGCCCTGGATGCCATGTTTAACGTAGCAGCCAATCACGGAGTTCAGGAAGTGGTGATTGGCATGGCGCATCGCGGCCGGTTGAATGTGTTGTGTAATATTGTCGGTAAGACCTACGAACAGGTGTTTTCTGAATTTGAGGGTATTGCCCCGAACGATTTCTCTTCCGGCACCGGTGACGTAAAATACCATTTGGGATATTCATCCCAGTATGAAACGATGGATGGAAAAGAAGTCTATATCAAGTTACTTCCGAATCCATCCCACCTGGAAGCGGTCAATCCTGTTGTACAGGGATTTTGCAGAGCAAAGGCAGATGCCATCTACAACTCCGATTACGACAGAATCCTGCCCATTACCATTCACGGCGACTCAGCTGTGGCAGGACAAGGCATCGTATATGAAGTGCTGCAAATGCAGTCGCTAAAAGGTTATACCGTTGGCGGCACCATTCATTTTGTCATCAACAACCAGATTGGTTTCACCACCGACTTTGATGATGCACGTACATCCAACTATTGCACATCCATTGCATCTGCGATTCAGGCACCTGTATTTCACGTTAACGGCGATGATGTGGAATGCGTTACTTATGTAGCGGAATTGGCGGCAGAATACCGTCAGCGGTTTAATAAGGATATTTTTGTAGATATGGTTTGCTACAGGAAATGGGGACACAATGAAGGGGATGACCCATCATACACCCAACCGCAGATGTATAAGATCATAAAGGACCATACCGGCGTACGCGATTTATATCAGAAAAAACTCTATGACTGGGGTGTGGCGGAGGCTGAGTTTGCAAAAAAAATGGAAGAGGAATTTTGGGCTGAACTGCAGGCAAGATTGAACGATTACAAACAACAGGAAAAAAAATACAAGCCGCAATCCACGGAACTGGCCTGGCAGGCCTTGCGTAAAGCCGGACTGGAAGATTTTGAATACTCGCTGGAAACTAAAATATCCAAAGACGACTTGGTAAAAATCATCAAGGCGCTGGTAAGAGTGCCGGAAGGATTCCGTCCGCTGAAAAAAATCCAGCAATACCTGGACCAGAGACGCATCATGATGCGAGAAAATAATACGGTAGACTGGGCCGCCGCAGAGTTGATGGCGTATGGCTCCATACTGCTGGAAGGAAAAGATGTAAGGCTGAGCGGAGAAGATGTGAAACGCGGTACTTTCTCTCATCGTCATGCCTGTTTGTATGATGAAGTGACCAATGAAGAATACAACCGGTTGAATCATATTGCCGAAGATGGAAAACAAGGTACCTTTCATATCTATAATTCCCACTTGTCGGAATACGGAGTATTGGGATTCGAGTTTGGCTATTCACTGCCTTCCCCGGCGCCGCTCACGATTTGGGAAGCGCAGTTCGGCGACTTTGACAATGGTGCGCAGATTATCATCGACCAGTTCATCGCTTCCTGCGAAACGAAATGGAACCGCCAGAGCGGTTTGGTATTATTACTGCCTCATGGTTATGAAGGCGCAGGACCGGAACACAGTTCTGCGCGTTTAGAACGTTTCCTGCAGTTGTGCGGCGAGTTGAACATGGTCGTGACGAACATCACCTCTCCGGCGAACTTTTTTCATGCATTACGCAGACAATTGACCTGGTCATTCAGAAAGCCGATGATTAACATGTCGCCGAAATCGTTGTTACGGCATCCAAAATGCATCGATTCCATTTCGAAGATTTACGAAGGTAAATTTCAGGAAGTGATAGATGATGATGGCACGGATGAAGCCGGTAATGTAAAAAAAGTATTGTTCTGCACCGGAAAAATCTATTACGACTTGCTGGCGAAGAAAGAAGCGGATGGCCGAAGGGATGTTGCTATTGTGCGCTTAGAGCAATTGTATCCTGTGGCAGACAAACAATTGGATGCCATCATCAAAAAATACAACAAGGCCAGTTTCCATTGGGTGCAGGAAGAACCCATTAACATGGGTGCTTACTCATTCCTTTTATTAAATTACAATAAAGCTAAATATTTACAATGTATTGCCCGGCCACAGGCTTCATCTCCTGCCACCGGATTCAGCAAGCTGCACGAGAAAGAACAGAAAGCACTGGTAGAACTGGCGTTTGGATAACACCATTCTGTCATTTTGAGCGCAGCGAGAAATCTTGTTTTGTTGTAACAAAATAATCTAATCTTATTAAGCGATAAAAAACACCAATCAACAAAAGCTAAATAAAGCACTAAATTTGTCTAACATTCTTGAATCCATACATCTAACAATATAAATAATGAGCAAAGTAGAAATAAAAGTACCAACCGTTGGCGAATCCGTTACAGAAGTAACGCTGGCAGCCTGGTTAGTGGAAGATGGTGTCTATGTAAAGCTGGATCAGCCGCTGGCAGAATTTGAATCCGATAAAGCTACCTTTGAAATGCCTGCCGAAGTATCAGGCGTCATTACCCGCGTGGCAAAGGAAGGTGATGACATTAAAATTGGCGGACTGGTTGCCTATATTGATACGGATGCAATTGCACCGGAAAAGCCGGCAGTGCTTAGTCCACAGACATCAGTTGACAGTCCACAGAAAAAAGAAGAAAATCTGTCCTCAGTCGATGGTCAGCAGTCAATAGTGACGGAGAAAATTGAGTCCGATAAAAAAGAAACTATTGACAATGAGCTATCAACCATTGACCAAAAAACTTACGCCTCCGGAACACCTTCCCCATCCGCTAAAGAAATACTGGAAGAAAAAGGAATAGAAACCACTGAAATAAAAGGCACCGGTGTGGATGGAAGAATTACGAAGGAAGATGCGCTAAAAGCAGAACAGTCGACAGTCGATAGTCGACAGTCGACAGACAAAAAAACAGAAATAGCTAAAGAAACGGCGAACCTTGGGCTGTGGACCTTGGACAAATTTTCGCGTAGCGAACGTGTAGAAAAAATGACGCGTATGCGTAAAACCATCTCTCGTCGTTTGGTTGCAGTGAAAAATGAAACTGCGATGTTAACGACATTCAACGAAGTGGATATGACTCGCATTCACCAGATTCGCGACCAATACAAAAAAACCTTTGAGGAAAAGAACGGCATTGGGCTGGGCTTCATGTCTTTTTTCACCAAGGCGTGCGCACTGGCCTTACAAAAGTTTCCAGCCATCAATGCCTATATCGATGATGAGAACATCATCTACCATGATTTCTGCGATATTTCCATTGCCGTATCGACTCCTAAAGGATTGGTGGTTCCCGTTATACGGAATGCGGAAAGCTTATCGTTTGCCGGGATTGAAAAAGAAGTGAAACGCCTGGCATTACTGGGCAGGGACGGAAATCTGTCAATGGAAGATATGGAGGGCGGCACCTTCACCATCACCAACGGCGGTGTGTTCGGCTCACTGATGAGTACCCCCATCATCAATCAGCCGCAAAGTGCCATTTTAGGGATGCATAAAATTCAGGACAGACCCATGGCCATCAACGGTAAAGTGGAAATACGCCCCATGATGTACCTGGCATTGTCGTATGACCACCGAATCGTAGACGGAAAGGAAAGCGTAGGTTTTTTAGTGATGGTCAAAGACTTTCTGGAAAATCCGGAAAAGATGCTGACAGGCAGCGATCCGGTAAAAGCGCTGTTAGAATTATAAAATTAGCTAATTAGCTAATCATCAAAATATCACATTATCACATTAACCATGACACAACACGATATCACTATTATAGGCAGCGGTCCCGGCGGATATGTGGCAGCCATTCGTTGCGCACAATTAGGATTTAATACCGCCATCATAGAAAAATATAACACACTGGGCGGTACCTGTTTGAATGTCGGATGCATTCCGTCCAAGGCATTGCTGGATTCTTCCGAACATTATCATAATGCCATGCATACGTTCAGGGAGCATGGCATCGAAATCCCTTCTGCAACAGTCAATTTCCAGCAGATGATTTCCCGGAAAGCCAAAGTGGTGGAAACCACCAGCGGCGGAATCGATTACCTGATGAAGAAAAATAAGGTGACGGTGTACCGTGGACAGGGTTCTTTCATTAACAACACAACCATTGCCGTTAAGAAAGCAGACGGATCGGAAGATCAGATTGAAACGAAATATGCCATCATTGCTACCGGCTCCAAACCATCCACTCTGCCGTTCTTACCTATCGATAAAAAAAGAATCATCACTTCCACAGAAGCGCTGGCATTGCCGGAATTGCCAAAATCCATGGTGATTATCGGCGGCGGTGTCATTGGACTGGAATTGGGCTCCGTGTATCAGCGCCTCGGAACTCAGGTTTCCGTAGTAGAATTTATGGATAAAATCATTCCTGCCATGGATGATGACTTGGGCAAAGAACTGCAGCGTTCACTGAAGAAACTCGGCATTAAATTTCACCTGTCACACAAGGTGACGGGCGCGGTCAATAACGGCGATTCGGTAACGGTAACGGCACTGGATAAAAAAGACGAGGAAATAAAAATCCAAGCGGATTATTGCCTGGTGGCAATTGGCAGAAAAGCCTATACCGATGGGTTAGAATTGGAAAATATAGGCATCACACCCAACCAACGCGGACAGATAGAGGTGAATGACCATCTGCAGACCATTGTACCTAATGTTTATGCCGTTGGTGATGTGATACGCGGCGCGATGCTGGCGCATAAGGCGGAAGAGGAAGGTGTGCTGGTGGCTGAAATCATTGCCGGACAAAAACCGCATATCGACTACAACTTAATTCCGGGCGTGGTATATACGTGGCCGGAGGTGGCGAGCGTAGGACAAACGGAAAACCAACTGAAAGAAAACGGCATTGCCTATAAGGTTGGCTCCTTCCCAATGCGTGCATTGGGGCGTTCCCGTGCCAGTATGGATATCGATGGCTTGATAAAGGTGTTGGCGGATGCCGATACAGATGAAATATTGGGCGTACACATGATTGGTGCGCGTGCTGCCGATATGATAGCAGAGGCTGTAGTAGCCATGGAATTCCGTGCCAGTGCGGAAGACATCGGGCGCATCTCCCACGCGCATCCAACCTATACCGAAGCATTTAAAGAAGCGGCATTGGCAGCTACGGAAAACAGGGCGCTGCATGTTTGAAAGAAGGAGTAAACAATAAGGATTAAGCAATAAAGTGTCCTTCTATCTCCAGCAGTTTTTCCAGCGGGTCCAGTTTGTTTTGTAACCATCATCTCGAGGAACGAAGCGATCTCACCCTTGTTTCCAAACAGGAGTCTCTTGCAGAGGACTCTGCAAAATTAGTATATATTCTTTTGTACGCAGAGTCCCGTTCAGGAGACTTTGATGGCAAGGAAGTACCTGGCGGAAAACCCTGAATTTTTTTTACGGTTGTTTACCATTATTTCTTTGGTGCAGTTGTTGCCGAACTTTACATCATCAAATTATTTAAAACAAAAAAGACAAACAGTATGAAAACAATAAAATTAGCAAAAAGTGTATTGGCCATATTGGCGGTATGTTTTACGTTAGCAGGAACGACATCCTGTAAAAAAGAAGACAAATTGATTGATACAAATTTAGTGGGCAACTGGGAAAAGATAGTAACAAGTTTAAATTCGAATGGGGTTCAGGATAAACATGAATTTACCTTTAAAGCAAATGGAACAGGAGTAGAAAGAAAATTCACCAGCAACAGAGGTGTCATTTCAAATGAAAGAATTGAAACATTTGTTTGGTTCGTGAAAAGTCCGGGGGTTATCCGCCTGAAAAACAGTCTGAATGAAGAAGGTGACATCAATTACACTTTTACCGCAAATGCAATATCAATATTAACATTAGGATTCCCTTTTGGCGAACAGCTCAATCTGGCGGCTAAAATAAACTAATGATATCCTCTGTAAAGATATTTCCGGGAGGTAAATCACGGAAATATCTTTTTATTATACCCCAAACTGTCTGAGGTGATGATCGAGGTGTTTATACATCATGTTATTCCACTCATGAGATGTGAGTTCGCCAAAAGATACCGATTCTTTCCCTTCAAAGAAAGCTGCGCCTCTTTCCGTCACTTTACAGATGTAGTTAAGTAAACGTGTCTTTTCTTTTTGAAAATCTCTGACATCGGCAATAATGAAAGCAGGGCCTGTAGGTCCGTTTTGCGTGTACGGTGTTTCACTGACCACTTTACTTTTTACCATTGTTTTCAGCATCAGCTTCAGGAAGAAGTTTGGCCTGTCTGAGCGTTCCTCAAAAATATATTCATATGTTACACAGCAATGTGCCAGCATCTGAGAGACATTCATCTTGCCCCATTTTGCGGATGTTTCAGGTGTTAATTTGTTTATTCTGCTGATGAAATCATCTGCAACAGAAATAGCATACATATTTGGTAAGGCCATAAAAATGAAATTTAATTAGATGTCATATACAAGAAACAATACTTATATTTCTCCGGTGTACAGGGATGTATTGGACTTCTTCTGGAAACCGATGGCTAATACCTTCATAACACGGCCGGTTCCAGAAACCTGAACCCGCATCCAACCGTAGTGTTTCAGATGTGACGTGGCTGCATTTCCGGTATGTGCGCTGAACGCGATGTATTTATCTCCTTTACCTGCCAGATTCCCCGAATCGGCAGATGGGTGTGAAACATAATCATACGCCACAACGGCATCATTCGGACCGCTCCAGGTACCTGCAGTTGTCGAATCAATCGTTACACCGGAATCAAATGCCTTGACAAATCCATTATTATCCATCAGCACGTCACCGTCCAAATTGTTAAAATGGATATAGATGCCGTGAATCGAAGTGCTGCCATACCAATACAAATCGATAAACATGGTGCAATCTAAATTTAATGGAAACTGATTGAAATCCCATCCAAAAATCGCTTCATAAGTATTATCCGGACCGGTATAAAAACTTTTAAGCGTGGAATCCACCTGAACCGAATATACATCCGGATCATCAATGCCAGGGTCGTCCGTTTTGGCACAGGAAATGAAGAGGCAGATACATGAAAATATGAATCCGCTGAAAAATGTCTTTTGCATAATTGTGATTTTATGAATTTGGGTCAAAGTTAAAGTATAAACGGATTTATTTATCATTTATTTCAAGAACTGATCTATCCCGCCTTGTAAGTTATATAAATTAGAATACCCTTCTTTTTCCAGATAACGGATAACATTGGCGCTCCGCAAACCGGATTTGCAAAACATCACCACTTTTTTTTCTTTGGAAATCATATGCTGATTGGACAAAATGGATTGCATGGGCATTAATTCCCCGCCAATATGCTGCAATTCATGTTCATGAAGCTCCCGTACATCTATTAGTTGAAAGTCCTGCTTGTTCTCTATCATTTTCCGGAGTTCATCTGCCGTAATTTCTTTTACAGCCGGCTGCCGTTGCATATTACAAAAGTGTTCATAATCGATTAATGTATCAATAATGATATTTGAATTCTTAGAAATTGTAAAAACTGACTGGTTCAAAGATAATCCATCTATCCTCAGCAATTTTCCATCCAGGGTATCGCCTATTCCTAAAATCAGTTTTATGACTTCATTAGCCTGTATGGAGGCAACGATTCCGCACATAGTGCCCAGCACACCGGCTTCGGCACAGTTCTGTACTTCATCCGGATTGGGCGGATGTGGAAATAAATCCCTGTAATTAATTTTTGATTGGTGATTAAATACCGAAACCTGCCCATCGAACCGATTGACAGCGGCAAACACATTTATTTTATTGGACAGTACACAAGCGTCGTTCACCAGATAACGGGTGGGAAAATTATCCGTTCCGTCACAAATAATATCATAATCGGCGAACAACCTCAATGCATTCTTTGAAGTCAAACGCTCCGTAAATATCTCTATTTTCACCTGCGGATTGAGTTGCGCTAATCTATGTTTTGCCACCTCCACTTTCTGTTTTCCGATATCTTCTTGTGTAAATAATATCTGCCGCTGCAAATTCGACAGTGAAACAATATCATCGTCTGCGATACCAATCGTACCAATACCGGCGGCCGTTAAATATTGCAGCAAAGGACACCCCAGGCCTCCGCAGCCAATGACCAGGACGCTTGCTTTTTTTAATTTCTCCTGTCCCTGCCATCCAACTGCCGGTATAGCTATCTGTCTTGCATAGCGCTGCTGTTCATCCTGAGATAGTATGGAGTCCGGAGCGTTCATCCTTACAGAAATGTCTTCATGATCTGATTCATGCGAAGGGCTTCCGCACGGGCCTTTTCTGCAAAATCTTTTCCATTGCCGGCATAAATGACACTGCGTGTGGCATTCACCAGCAAGCCGATATCCTTGTTCAAGCCGAATTGTGACAACTTCTGCAAATCTCCGCCCTGGGCACCCACGCCGGGCACCAGTAAGAAATGATCCGGGCAAAACTGACGAATCGCTTTAAATATCTCTTCGTGTGTGGCACCGATTACAAACATCATATTTTCAGGTGTGCCAAATTGCATGCATTTCTCTATCACTTTCTGGTAAAGCGGTTTCTTACCGGATTGAAGGAATTGGAAATCCCGGGAACCCTTATTGGATGTCAGCCCCAGCACAATCACCCATTTGTTTTTGATCTCCAGAAACGGTTTAATGGAATCTTCGCCCATATAGGGAGCAATGGTAATCGCATCGAAGTTCATATTCTCCAAAAATGCCTTTGCATACATATTGGACGTATTGCCAATATCTCCGCGTTTTGCATCTGCAATCTTGAAATTGGAATCGGGTATCAGCTGCATCGTTTTATCCAATGTCTCCCATCCTTTAGCGCCGTACATTTCATAAAAGGCCAGATTGGGTTTATAGGCTACACAGACATCCTGCGTGGCTTCTATGATCTGCTTATTGAATTCCAGTATCGGGTTCTTATATTTCAGCAGATGAGGGGGAATCCTGGCGATATCGGTATCGAGCCCGACACACAAATACGATTTTTTACTTTTAATCTGCTGAATGAGTTGTTTTCTGGTCATAGCAATTGCTTCGCGCTGCTCGCAATGAGTTATATGGCTTCTACCGATTTTATTTCCGGAACGAAATTCTTAACCGTACTCTCTACGCCTGCTTTCATGGTGGAAACGCTCATCTTGCAACCATCACAATTCCCTAAAAGCCTTACCTGAGCTACCATGTCATCGGTAATATCTATCAGCTCGATGTCCCCGCCGTCTGAATTCAGGAACGGACGGATATTATTCAGCGCATCCTGTACTTTTTCCATCAATTCTATCTTACTGTCTATTGTCATGGCAACCATAAAAGTACTAATTTATGGAGACACTTGCGTTATTAATAATGGCAATTTGTTGTGCAACACTTTGTGCCAGTTGCTCAAAAGCTACGGCTGCAGCAGTAGCCGTTTGCAATGCAATGGGCTTTCCGAAATCTCCCCCTTCCCTGATATCCTGTTCAATGGGCAATTCGCCTAAGAACGGCACCTCAAACTGCTGTGCCAGCAACCTGCCACCGCCTTTTCCAAAAATATAATATTTCTTATCCGGCAATTCCGGTGGTGTGAAATAAGACATATTTTCCACCACACCCAATACCGGCACATTGACAGATTCCAACTGATAAAAGGCAATTGCCTTACGTGCATCTATCAGGGCCACTTCCTGCGGTGTCGTCACCACGATGGCTCCGGTTACTGGTACCAACTGCGCCAATGTAAGATGGATGTCTCCTGTTCCAGGTGGCAAGTCCAGCACCAGATAATCCAGGTCATTCCACAAGGCATCGGTAATAATCTGGCGTAAGGCAGAAGTTGCCATCGGGCCACGCCAGGCAACAGGCTGTTTGTCCTGTATCAGAAAACCGATAGACATCACCTGCATACCGAGGTAATCTACCGGAACAATTTTGTTCTTATCGTCCACCTGCTGAATTCCGGGTCTGGAACTTTGCAGCCCGAGCATAGTCGGTACAGACGGTCCGTAGATATCCGCATCGATTAATCCAACTCTTGCTCCGGCTCGGAGGAGCGCTAACGCTAAGTTCACGGCGACGGTAGACTTCCCCACCCCTCCTTTTCCGGAAGCTACCGTGATAATGTTTTTTACGTTCGGTAAAATATCTGATTTCACATTCCGCAAGGTCGTAACCCTCGAGGTGAAATCAATTATCACCTTTACATCATTGGAAACCAGCTGGGCGATGGCATTCCGGCAATCATTTTCCAATTGCTCCTTCAGCGGGCAAGCCGGTGTGGTAAGTTCAATGGTAAATCTTATTTCATCCTCGCTAAACGATAGATTCTTTATCATTCCCAGCGAAACCAGATCCTTTTTGAAATCGGGGTCTTCTACCTGAGAAAGTGCATGCAATATCTGTTGTTCTGTAAATTTCATTGAGACACAAAATTACACATGTAAAATGGATTTTTGCCTCTTTCGTCCATATTAAGTAATTAAGAAGACGGATGCAGCGTTCTCAGCAATTCAGCCTTTTCAACAAACTCATCTATGATCTTAGCCGTTTTCCGCGGGTTCACCATATGATACAAGTGCTCCCGGAAAAGGTCATTTTCTTCATAATTGGTAATATCGACCACTTCAATATTCATTCCTTCGTATAACCTGGGTACAAATTTGGCAACACTGTCCCGTTCGCTTTTCAGTATAAGAACCGGAATATTGTATTTTGGTATATTTACCAGGCCTCTCTGACTGTCATAAGCGATAGATTCCTGTAAGGCGGAATGTGTCTGTATGGCAAATACCTTTGACGGTGTCTTGTTCAATGCCCGTTCTATCGGAATCCTGTTCAGGTGCGGCAACGAGTCCATATTGGTCATTAAATAAATAATCCTAGATTTCACCGCAGTCCAGATATTGCTTTTTTCGGTGGCTTCCCGGTTAATCAGCATCTCGGAAAGGTTTATCCCTCTTTTACGCACACCGGCCTTACTGTCCAATGGAATAATCCTTCGGAATGCCAGCAGGAATGGCTTCTGAATGACCGCATCCGAAAAATTCATGGACGGAACAATGACATTATCCAGAAATCCCAGCAGGGCGTGTTTGGATTCCTCGCCGAAAAAAGGATTGGCGCCAATCCTTCCGTGTAAATACTTTTTAATGCCGTTGAGGTTTTCAAACTCCCTGTCCATCATCAGGAAATAGATATTGCCCATGGAATGGTCAAAAATATAGACCGGGTGCCCTTTGGAACCAAAATAATCGACGACGGCATCTATGTTTTTCATCACATGTTTGGAATAGTCGTCTACCGGCAATTCCGACGGAATCGTTCCGTAATGCATAGCGGCAGCGATATACCTGGTGGATGGTATGGAGGTTAACAATCCGTCAAAAGAGTTGAGGCCTAAAAATCCGTGAATTAAAACAATGACCGGTAATTTTTCCTTAGCATTTTCCTTATATGGATAAGCTACATCCAAACGTATGGTACTGGTGCCGTAAGGTGTTTCCCTGTTAATTTCAATCTGCGGCCATGTTAGTGCTTTATAATCAATGAATACCGTTACCCTGTTCTTCAGATTGTCTATAAACCTTATAAAACTCGGACTTTCATCGGGTTTACCTGTTGTACAGTACAACCATGCCAATGGCCGGCGTTTATCTGCCTTAGTCGCGAAAAATGCGATATGTCTGGATTGCATTAAAAAATAGGGAGTGGTGGTTAATTCCTTTTCTTTATTGATAGTGACTATTTCCGCTATTTCCTTTGATCCAAACGTTTTAGAATTGCGTTCTATTCCTGCCACCCTTCCTCTTGGATTGGAGGCCAGAAAAGCATAATCAAATCCCTTTTTATTGTTCTGCTGCAGAAACTGACCCAGCAGCTCATTGAACTCTGCAGCATATTCTTCCAACGTATCTGTATGAATGTCCCTGCCAATCACCTGCTCTGCTGTTATCAATCCTTTCTTCACCAATGTCCTTAAAAAGGAACCGGCATCCATCACTCCCTGCAGACCTTCCTGACTTTTCAGCGGAGAATTGACAAACGAAAAAAAGATATTATGCGAACTGGTGAGTTCTCCGTAATGATCAATGATATACTGATACGCTCCGGCCGGTGACTGCCCGTGTGATAAACCGACCAGAAACTTATAACCTCTTTTTAATGAGCGATTGGCATGATAGAAGAAATCACGGGCAACGGCTTCATCAAATTCTTCTTTAGTCTGAAAATATTTTGTATCAGGTGCCTTATAAGCCGTTTGTATGTCTATATCCATCTTTTCAAATCCTTATCGTAAATAACCAGCAACAATTCTCAATCGAACTGAATAATTATTTTTTAAAAATAAAAAGAATAGTCGGGATATACCTTAAGGTGACGCGATAAATAATCATGATAAATATCAGAAAATTGCTTCATGATTATCTACTTACCAAAATTTCGGAATGAAAGCAGGCGTATTCTTTATATACTCCTGGTATTCCGGGTTATCTCTGTATTTGCTTTCCAGCATCGGCACCCCTGATACTTTTGTAAGCAGCCAGGTAACAGTAACGGGGCTTAACAAGCCAATGATTGTTTGTAGTGGTGCAAAGAAATTTACTGACATGATCCAGATACCCCACCACATCATCATTTCACCGAAATAATTCGGATGTCGGGTAAATTTCCATAATCCGTAGCGCATAGCTTTGCCCTTGTTTGCCGGGTTCTTTTTAAATACTGTCAGCTGATAATCTCCGACCGCCTCAAAAAAGAAACCTGCCAGCCAAACTATTAATCCTAAAAAAGTGAGGAAACTGATGCTTATGAACGAGGTATTTATATGGATTACAGGAAGTGCTATGATGAACATAAAGAAGCCCTGCAATAAAAATACCTGCAGCAATGCACCCAGCCAGTGCGGAATGTTGTGCTTTGTCCAAAGCTTCCGGAAATTAATATATCGCCAATCCTCCGGCTGACCGATGTTGCGAACGAAAATATGCGAAGCTAAGCGAAGCCCCCAGATAATTACCAGGAAATTAACGACATGTTTTACCAAAAACACATGTTTGCTTTCAATGTACGCATTTACAGAAAGCAGAAAATAGACAACAATCACAACAAATCCCATACCCCAGAAAATATCGACGATTGAATTATTCTTTTTCAGCTGTGCCAGTAAAAAAATACCGTACATAAACAGCAGAATAATCCCAAAAACTTTCAGATAACTGTAGAATTGCATTAATAGTAAACAAAACAACCAGCCTTTGGTTCATTTTGTTGAACCTAGTGTATAATAATTTGGATTTTATCTAAACAAATTATAATTTTCACTAACAAAAATAGAAACTATGATAAAATGGATTAAACGAATAGCAGTTGTTTTAGTTCTCCTGATAGCAATTGCACTGGGCTATCTTACGCTGGCATTACCCAATGTTGGCAAACCGGATGACCTGAAAATCGAGGCGACTCCTGAAGTGATTGCCCGAGGCGCCTATTTAGCCAACCACGTATCGGTGTGTATTGACTGCCACTCCAAACGAGACTGGTCTAAATTCTCCGGCCCGCCGGTGGAAGGGACAGAAGGAATGGGCGGCGACGCCTTTACAAAAGAGTTTGGATTCCCCGGCAGCTTTTACGCAAAAAACATTACACCGGCAGGTGTCGGAAAATGGACAGACGGTGAATTGCTGAGAGCCATTTCCTGCGGCGTAAACCGCGACAACAAAGCGTTTTTCCCCGTCATGCCTTACCCGTATTACGCACATATGGACAAGGAGGACATCATTGCCATCATTGCATATATCCGCACATTAAAACCGATACAAAATGAGGTACCTCCTTCTGAACCGGAATTCCCGATGAGTATTATCCTCAATACCATCCCTCAGAAAGCCTCTTTTACCAAGAGACCTGAAAAGGCTGCCAATGCCATATACGGCGCATATGTAGTAAATGCAGCCGGCTGTTCAGAATGCCATACAAATGCCATTAAAGGCAAGAAGGTGGAGGGCATGGATTTTGCAGGGGGGAGAGAATTTAATCTGCCCGGAAAGACAATTGTTTCCTCTAATATCACGCCGGACAAGGAAACCGGCATAGGTTACTGGACGGAAGAAGCTTTTGTGTCGAAATTTAAATCTTTTGAAGCTAAATCCACTTTGGCAGATATTAAATCCCCATCTGACTTCCAGACTATGATGCCCTGGAGCATGTATGCCGGAATGGATAGCGTGGACCTAAAGGCCATATATGCTTATCTGCAGGCATTGAAGCCGATTAAAAATAAGGTAGTGAAGAATCTTAACGGATAGAAATGGTCTCTAAGGCTTGTTTTACGGCGGTAAAGTAGGCCAGGTAATCGTTTAACTCTTTTTTGGGAACTTGTCTGACTACGTTCAGCTTCTCTCTCAGCGGATCCACCTGTGCACCATGTTTCCAGAACCGGTAACAAACATGCGGACCGGTTGCCAATCCTGTACTGCCGACAAAACCTATCACCTGCCCCTGTTGTACACGAACACCCTTTCTTATACCACGGGCAAAACGGGACATGTGCAGATACTGTGTTTCATACCTTCTGTCATGCCGGATTTTGACATACTTGCCGTTATTGTGTGTAAACTGTGCCGCTTCTATCACCCCGCTGGCAGTGGCAATAATCGGGGTGCCCTGAGGCGCGGCAAAGTCGGTACCCAAGTGAGCTTTTTCCACCTGTAATATCGGATGAAACCGCCGCAGGCTAAAACGGGAAACGATGCTTCCTCCCTTTTTTAAGGGAGATTTTAAGAAGGATGTTTTCAGGTATTTCCCGGCATCGTCCACATACTGATAGCTGCTGTCATCTTTCAGGAAATAATCAACCGCATAAATGCTTTTCTTCCTGGTTTTAATGCAAATGGCCTGTACATGCCCGTAATTCAGAAATTGTCCGTTAATGCTCAATTGGTCGTAGATGAACTGCAGCGTATCCCCTTTCCGGATTTTGTTTACATTGTACTTCCCGTTAAACGCAACATTTAACTTTTCCATCAGCGATGGGTCCAGCTTATTTTCTTTCAATGTTTTGGATAACGACTTTTGCATGACCGCCGCAAAATAAATCTTGGTGGTGTCAATATTCTTCTCATAAAAGGATATCTGCAGCGGCTGGTAGAGAATCGTTTTATGTTTCTTAAACTTCCATCTCTTTTTCTTCGGTTCCTGTTCATTCACATACGGAACCAACGCTGTATCCGTGCAGTTGGCAATGACATATTCATAATCCGATGCTTTAAAAACCAGGTATTGCAAAACAGAGGAGGAATCCGTTTCTTTCGAAATGGTAAAATATTTTTGGCTGGGTTTAATATTCAGGACATCGAAATACTCTTTGCTCTCACGCACAAACTGATTATACTGATACTGATTTAAGCGAAGTGATTTAAATATCTTCTGAATGCTGTTTCTCCGGCCCACTACCTTTTCCCTCACACACAATTCAGCTACATCAATATCCAGAAATGAGATAGCTACGGGATTCTCACAGGCAGTTGAAGTAGTTGTATCTGCTGCCTCCGTTCTGACAATAAGGCTATCGTCCTGCCCGTTGTGACGGTTTTGGCAGGAAATAATGAAAATAAGAATTGGTATCAGTACTACCAGTTGTTTCGGCATTCTTTCAACTTAGTTGCAAGAACAAAGATACGCATTTTCTGAAATTCAGGAAAATGAAAAAGTGGAAATCCATTGACTTATCTCAACAAATAATACAAAACAGGAACTGCCACTAGAAGCCGGACCACTTCCAGCACAGCTGCCCACCTCTTACGCTCGAACAGCGACCCGATGGTAATGGAAGACAATACGATGAAGCCGATGCCGACCAGTTCCTGCTTTAGATTGAATTTATCAATTCCGAATAAAAAATACGAAACAAATGCGAGCATCAGCAAGAACTGTATCGAAAGATACACATGCATCCTTGAATTGGTATCTGCATCATACAGTTGACGGGTGGTATCAATTTCCTTCGGCACGATGGGGCCGCCGAGGTATGCCGGCCGCCACCCGGGAGCTTTGAATAAAACAAGGAAAAAATCCTTTATATTTTTCACATGCACCAATTGTTTTGCCATCCAGCCGTAATAATCAAAATTGGCGACGGCAACATTCCAGCTTTTCAGCTGCGATGTGATGCCGTAATGCACTTCTTCCTCTTCTTCCTGAAAGGTGCCGAATATCCTGTCGTAGATGATAAAGGTACCTCCATGATTCTTGTCGATATATTTTGGATTCACGCCGTGGTGCACCCGATGATGAGAGGGCGTATTCATCACCAACTCAAACCAGGCCGGCAACTTTCCGATTAAGCGCGTATGTATCCAGAACTGATATAAGGTTTGTATCTGTGCTACCACTAAGAAGGAAAGAGGATCAAACCCTATAAAAGCCAGTGGCAGGTAAAACCAGAAGGAGCCGAAGACCTGTGTGGCTGACTGCCGCAAGGCAACGGACAAATTATATTCCTCACTCTGATGATGCACCACATGGGTCCCCCACAAAACGCTGATTTCATGTGACAGGCGGTGAAACCAGTAGTAAAAAAAATCGACGCCCAGCAACAGCAGTATCCAGGTGTACCAGGTTTGCGGCATGGTGGTGATACGGTAATTGTCATAAATCCAGATATACACTCCTATATTCAATATCTTCAGCAACACGCCGGTTACCTGCTGTACAATACCTGTATTGATATTGCTGATGGCATCATTCAGACGATACAGATGCGTCTTCTTGATCTTGTCAATTATTATTTCAATGGCTATCAGTACAAAGAAAGCCGGAATGGAATAAACGATGAGTGATTTCATACTGCTATAAACGATTGACGATGAAGAATGGACGAATAAAGTTAGGAAGAAAAATGAAATAACTGCTTCTTAATCGAACACGGATTATCAAGATTTTTATGATTCAACCCACGCAATCTTAATTATCCTGAAAATCTGTGTACTATTTCTCTTCCTCCACGAAAATGTACAGGTCTTCGCTGTCGCGTTTCATCCAGTAGTTTTCACGGGCAAATTTTTCCATCTGCTCAATTCCGGAAAAAAGCTCCTTTTGCTGCAATTTCACTTTCTGAATTTCTTTGGTATAATAAGCCTCTTCTTTTGAAAGTTTATGCAGTTCCAGTGCCAGTTTGGCCTGGGAAAAGAGCGTATTCTGGTTAAAAAACAAGAGGTAAATGAAATACCCGAAAAACAATAAAAAGAACTTATTCCTGAATAAGGCGGGAATCTTTTCTTTGAGCTTTGAATCGACGATGGCCATGTTGTAAAGGTAATTAGTAATTGGCAATTCGCAGTTAGAATTTTTTAACCTATGTGTATTAAAAAGACCCTATGAAAATGATTGCAGAGGGACCGCTATGTAAACATCGTGCCACGATAATCGTGGCACAAGATTAAAAGAATCGATATCCTTTGCCCGGATAAACTGCCTCCGGGCCCAACTCTTCCTCGATGCGCAGCAACTGGTTGTATTTTGCCATACGGTCGCTGCGCGATGCGGAACCGGTCTTGATTTGTCCGCAGTTCAGCGCCACCGCCAGATCCGCAATCGTACTGTCTTCGGTTTCTCCGCTTCGGTGGCTCATCACAGATGTATATCTGTTTCGGTGCGCCAACTCCACTGTGTCTATGGTTTCCGTCAGTGAACCGATCTGATTTACTTTCACCAGAATGGAGTTCGCAATATTCTTGTCAATACCTTCCTGCAAACGCTTTACATTGGTTACAAACAAATCATCCCCTACCAACTGGCATTTGCTGCCTACAGATTCTGTCAGCAACTTCCAGCCTCTCCAGTCATCTTCCGCCAGTCCGTCTTCAATGGAAACAATCGGATATTTTTTCACCCATTTTGCCCAGTAATCCACCATCTCTTCGGATGACAGCACCTTATTGTCTGATTTCTTGAAAACATACTTTTTCTTCTTTGCATCGTAGAATTCTGAAGCTGCCGCATCCATCGCGATTTTCACCTGGTCGCCGGGTTTGTAGCCCGCGCTTTCAATCGCTTTCAACACCGTCTCTATCGCCTCTTCGTTCGATTTTATTTCAGGCGCAAAGCCGCCTTCATCACCTACATTGGTGGAGTAGCCTTTCGCTTTCAGTACTTTTTTCAGGTTTTGGAAAATCTCCACGCCCATTCTCAAGCCATCGGAGAAGGTAGTCGCCCCTACCGGCACCACCATGAATTCCTGGAAGTCAATTTTATTATCGGCATGTGCGCCGCCGTTCAGGATGTTCATCAACGGAATCGGCAAGGTACGCGCATTCGTTCCGCCGATGTAGCGGTACAAGGGCAAACCTGCCACCTGTGCGCCCGCTTTCGCTGCCGCCAAAGACACCGCCAAAATCGCATTCGCGCCCAGTTTCTTTTTATTTTCGGTTCCGTCCAGTTCTATCAGGATGGAATCTATCTCCCGCTGGTTCAGTACGTTCTCTCCTACCAACGCTTCCGCAATAAAGGTATTCACATTCGATACCGCTTTCAGTACGCCTTTTCCCATATAGGCTTTGCCGCCATCGCGCAACTCCACCGCTTCGTGTGTACCGGTGGATGCTCCCGAGGGAACGGCTGCACGGCCAACAATGCCGCTTTCGGTGATGACATCTGCTTCTACGGTTGGATTGCCTCGGGAATCCAGGATTTGTCGGGCATGAACGGAAATAATGTGACTCATTGTTTAGTATTAAGTTGTAAGTAATAATAAGTAATAAGTAGTAAGTCTTTGCTATTTTATCTTACCAATGTACAAATTCGTATCGTAGGCAAATGTAACAATTCCGTTTTGTTCGTAAGCGTTAAAAAGATGAACGATAGCATTTCTTAACTGTGGAAAATTCGGATGGCATTGATTCGGCATGTACGAAGAGGAAATGATACGGCCTATCAGGCCTTCCAGGTTGAAGTGCTGCTCATAATTAAGAATGAATTTTTTAAAGGTATTCGGTGCATAAAAATCGCTGATGATATCCTGCGTGATATTGCGGTGCGAGATTTCATTATAGTCGATGGCAAAATCCTGAATCAGCTGTTCGTAATCCTGCTGGAAAGGTTCAGATGCCTTGCGGTCGTTCCAGATCAGACACAGATGCGCTCCTTTGGCGGCAATGCGCTGAAATTCCGTCTTGGTTTTTGCCCTGTCGAACCAGTGGAACGCCTGCGCGCATACAATCAGGTCGATGGAATCCGCTTTCAGGCTGGTAGCTTCCGAACTGCCGTGTATGCTGATGAAGTGGTCGTATTCCGCCAGCAGGGCTTCCGCCGCTTTGCGCATCGGCTCGTTGGGCTCCACGCCGTACACGGTATTGCCGTGCTCCAGAAACAGCTTTGCCGACAAGCCCGTGCCGCTGCCGATATCCGCCACCACATCGCTGGGCATCAGACCGATTTCGAGTTGCAGGGTGGCGATGATTTCTTCCGGATAGCCCGGCCGGTATTTGATGTAGTTTTCTACACGGTCGGAAAAGCGGTGTTTGAAGTCCATGCCTTAAATTTATTAAATATTTGGATAGTTAAGTGTTACGAATAATTTTATTTTAACAGAAAACTTGACCGTTATACCAAGAGTTGGTATCTTTATATAAATTTTCAATCATGGGAAAAAACACCTCTATCTTATTAGGCGATTATTACGAGAAATTTGTACATGAAAAGATTGCCGATGGCAAATATACTTCTGTGAGTGAAGTCATCAGAGAAGCACTTCGACTTTTTGAACACGAAGAAAACAAGGCAAAAAGCTTGGTAAACGAGTTGAAAATGGGAGAAAAAAGTAAGCTGGTTAAAAATTTTGACCACAAAGCAAACCTCAAAAAATTGCATGCAAAACATTTGTCCAAATGAAAATTGCAATAAGCGAGCAAGCGTTAAGTGATATAGAAAACATCTGGCTTTACACCGTAGAAAACTGGTCAGCAGAACAGGCAGACAGATATTACGATTTAATCTTTGAAGAAATTGAGTTTATCAGTAAAAATTTCAATGCAGGAAAATCCATTGAATATACCAGAAAAGGGTATCGGTATTCCAAAGTAAAATCACATCTGATATTTTACAGAAAATCCACCTCTAACGAAATAGAAATCATCAGAGTATTGCATCAGAACATGGATATTGAAAACAGGCTGAATGATAAATAACGGGTGTGTTACACCATTCCCCGCGGGACATAACGGGGTGGCCCCCGGCTCTGTTGGTGTTCTTCACCAACAAACTACCATACCGTAATAAATGTTGTTGGTGACGCTTCCTGCGATGTAGCTATGCCAGGCTAAACACCAACAACGGCGAAGAAGTCCATGCTTTAAATTTATTAAATATTTGGATAGCGCAGGCTATCTTATGCCGGATTTTGGAGATTTGGATGTCTAATACATAAAAAGTATATTTGACAAATGACAAAAGTAAAAAAGTTAGCGACTAAAATTATGATTTACACACCAAAACTCAACTTGATTATTCCATTATTAAGAAGCATTTTCCTGGTTTTATTAATTGGATGCATTATAATAATATATGCCCCTATAAAAAAAACGATTGAAAACAAAGACATCGGAGCATTTTTTTACATAGGATTCTTCTTAATCTCTTTTATTATATTGTCATGGCAAATGATTAAAGGTATTTTAACGGAAGCATTAATAGTTTCATTTACACCTAACGAAATCGTAATAAGGAATATTGCAACATTCAATAAAGAGGTCATTGAAAGAGAACAATTAAAAGGAATTTATGGTTGCAAAAAACAATTTGCCAAAGGTTCTTTTGATTCAATAATTATTGAAAGCAAAAACAGAAAGAGAATAGAACTAATAGAATTTAATTATTTTGCTTTCAAAAGCATTATTTCTGAAATTGAAAAACTTGGTTATAAAAAAACTGGAACTATATTCCGTAACACATCACTTTTTAAGAATACGGAATATACTATTGAATAAATTGCCCTCGCCTTTTGGTTTGCAACCAACAAACCAAAAGCGGGTACTGTCATTCCCGCGGAAGCGGGAATCTCATTTTTAGTCTGTCAGGAGATTCCCTTTTACAAGGGAATGACAGTAAAACCATACTACCATACCGTAGGTGGTGACGCTTCCTGCGCTTGTAGCTATGCCAGGCTAAACACCAACAACGGCGAATGTTCAATCTGTGGAACCTTGTCAGCATGCCATTTACAGCAGGCATGAACAAAATTAGCACAGGGCATCATCGCGCATCATTTCCCGTATTTTTTGACCTTTTCTTGACACAGGACAAGTTGATTTCTTTCATTTTCTCCGTATTTTTGAACAAACAATCGTACTATGTTTTCCAATATCAAACTAAAAAGAGATATCTATTCATCGGAAGAGCATCTGATGCTGCAGAAGATGTGCCAGCAGTTCATCGAAAAGGAAATCACCCCATACCATGCACAATGGGAAGAGGATGGTCAGGTAAGCCGTGAAGTATGGCTGAAAGCCGGCGAAACGGGTCTGCTTTGCCTGGATGTGCCTAGTGAATACGGCGGTGCCGGACTGGATTTTTCTTTCTGCGCACTGATTACCGAAGAGATTTCCAAGGCGGGTTATACCGGTCCGGGTTTCTTCCTGCACTCCGATATCGTAGCGCCCTATATCATTGATTACGGAACAGAAGCGCAAAAACAGCAATGGCTGCCGAAGATGGTGAGCGGCGAAGTGATTACCGCTATCGGTATGACGGAGCCGGGTTGCGGAAGCGACTTGCAGGCCTTGAAATCAAACGCGGTGGATATGGGCGACCATTATGTGCTGAACGGACAAAAGACATTCATCACCAACGGATACATGAGCGACATGGCGATTATCGCCGCACGCACCATAGTCGATGGCAAAGACAATGGTATTTCCCTGTTCTTTGTAGAATCTACCCGCACTGGTTATTCAAAAGGAAAACCGTTTAAGAAAGTGGGCATGAAAGCGCAGGATACCTGCGAACTGTTCTTCGACAACGTGCAGATTCCGAAAGAGAATCTGCTGGGCGAAGTAGGCAAAGGATTCATCTACATGATGCAGAAACTGGGCCGCGAGCGATTGTCTGTGGCATTGATGTCCACCGGCGGTGCGGAAGGTGCACTGGAAAACACCATCGCCTATACGACTTCCAGAACGGCGTTCAAACAACCTATTGCAGGTTTCCAGAATACACAATTCAAACTGGCGGAGATGGCAGCCTTGTTGCAGATACACCAGACCTTTGTGGACAGATGTGTGGAGTTGTATGTGAAAGGCGAATTGTCTGCGGAGACGGCTTCCATGGCGAAGTTCTCCTGCACCGATGCACACCAGAAAATTGTGGATGAGTGCATGCAGCTGCACGGTGGCTACGGCTACATGTGGGAATATTATATCGGTCGCGCCTATGCGGACAACCGTGTGGCGCGTATTTATGCAGGCACCAACGAAATCATGAAACTGCTGATTGCCCGCGGCCTGCTGAGAGAATTGCACGAACAGCAAAAGAGAAAGAAAGCGGAAGCGGTGGCAAATTAATTTTTGTCTGAACGTCATTGCGAACAAAGTGAAGCAATCTATATCAGTAACAGATTGCTTCGTGCCTCGCAATGACGTAAATATAGCTTTCTTTACAACGGCTTTATCTTCATCAATCGGTCTGTCTTGTTGAATTTATAGGTATATCCCATCACAAAATTGATGGAGTTTATTTTCGGTATCACGGTATTTTGCCTTTCACCCAGCAGTAAATTGGCAGCAGTAGGTTCTGTGATATTGACGGCCTGCAAGGTTCTCTTCGTCAATCCGTTTCCATAGTCAATACCAAAACTGAACTTATCCGATTTTCTGTCTATGCTTGCGCCGAGAGAATAATGCATATATTTCCAGCTGTTCGGATTAAAAGCATCCGACGTTCCTTTCTGTAATTTTTGCAAACGGTACACTACGTCATGGTTGTTAAAATCGGTTCTGAAGCCCGCCAGTAAGCTCCACAGGCGCGGTTTGTCTTCACTTTTGACTTTCGGTTTGAACTTATATTCAAAGCCTACTGCCACATTTACAATATTCTCATTTGAATGTTTGACCGTCATGTAATTATCTACATAAATGGGATTATTATTCTGAACCGGCAACACCAGCGTCTGTGAATTATCCTTTATCATGTTGTATTCTTTTATCCTGACAAAATATTCCACGGTGGATGATATCTTGATTTTCTTATTTTCCACTTCAAAACCAAGGGCGATAGATGCCGGGTCCTTGAATTGTGTCGGAACATTGTTGTTCGAATTATTGATCACCGTGGAAAGGGAAGTCAGGGAATCCGTCGGAAGGAATTCCAGTTCGGTGATATTGTTCAATTCCAGCGACTGATACACCTTGCTTTTGCTGAAAATCTTGAAGGATGGCATGGTGGCCGTCAACCCAAAACGATAAAACAGGTTTTCATTTCTGGAGGATTGATTCTCATAGGCGATGCCCACCTTTTCCACCGCACCCACATTATTGATGGAGAAGTTCAGGTTCGTATTGTTGGAAGACACGAAATAGGTATTGCCGCTTTTATTGGCACTGATGATATTATAGTTTTGGCGGTACTGAAGGTTGATATAGGTAAAAAACTGCGAATAGCCGATGGACCAGTTGTCATTTATCCTGTATGCGAATGCACCTCCGAGCCAGTTCGAGGTACAGTTAAAATCATACTCCACCCGGGCGTCATAAAATTCATTCCCGGGCAACGTAAGAAATACATCATACGCCATTGTTTTGTTCTGTTCAACATGCAGAGAACTTCTGTATCGCACCAGCGAGCCGTACACCATCTTGAATTTCGGCTGTTTCTTAATGATTAAGGAACCCGCCGCAATTTGCGGATACAGCATCAGTTTTGTTGATTTCAAATCAAGATCGGTACCCGCCGCATTTTCCAGTTTAACGACATCAATACCGTAGACATTGGCACTTACACTAATTTTGGGAGTCTCCATAAACCCTAAACGCGCCGGATTGTAGTACATCGCACTGTTATCGCCGGAGCCTGCCGTCATGGCACCACCGAGCAGAGTGGCTTCCGCGCCGTATTGCTGCGCCCAGTAATGGTTTTGTGCCTGCATGCTCTTTATATTCAGCAGCAATAGTAAGACAATAGCAACACGAATTCGCATAGCGAAATTTACAAATAAATTTTGAGAGAACAATAGGAAGAGAATTTTACTAATGGTAGTGTCCTCACCAACCGATTATGAAAATTTATAGCTGAGCCTCACGTAGTGGACTCTGCGTAAATTAAACAACGCAGAGTCCTTTTCAAGAGACTCTGCTTAGAAATAAATATACTTCAAAATATTTTAGATGATTAAATTCAATAAGACAGATACAGGATTAATTCTTGCTGATTACACTAACTACATCAGTTACACTTCGTTAAGATTATTTACGCTTTTTAAATTCAATTGTTACATTAGAAAATAATTTAAAAAACTCAGATACATCAATATCAATTTTCTTTGATTTCTTAAGTGAACCATTGATATCAGTATAGTTGACTGACATATTAAATGTATTTGTTGGTTCTGAATAAAAATTAATAATGCATGATACAAATTGACTTTGCTCTATTTTAAACATAGTTTTTAAAAATGTCTCAAATGCATGATTAGATGTGTGATGATCTATAGCTAAGCTACCTGTATATTCATCTGGGCGATTTGTTGTAATACTCATTTTGCTTTTAATTTAATTATCAAAGAAAATTATGGACAAGTAATTGCTGTACGAACAAGATTGCCGCTGTTATCAATCGTTACTCTCCAACAATTGCCATTTGGCGATTTTAAGATGATACCTGATGCAATATCTGTAATATTAACATCACCACCAGTAACTGTTAACTTTGACTTAGGGTTACTGTTACCAATGCCTATGTTACCATTGGACAAAATACGTAATCTTTCATTGTAAGATGTTAGTGTTTGCCCTGTATTAAATACTAACCCATTATTTTGACAAGTTATTCTTACACTTGTATCACTTGTAGATATAAAATCAATATGTGCCAAATCATTTTTTCGTCTTAAGATCAATGCACCATCAGTACCACCTATATATGTGAAATTTGTAGTATCTGAATTAGATGACCTGACATCACCTTTAACATCTAATTTAACATGAGGTTGGTTAGTGCCTATTCCCATTCTTCCGTTCTTATTAAATGTAAATTGGTCCCATTTCCATTTATTCAAAACAGTTGAATCATAAGTTGAAATAGTTAAATATCCACCAAATGATTTATCATAAGCTAGTCTCATGTCTGCATCTTTACGCGTAAATAAAGTGTCCGTGAAATCTAAGTACGGATATGGGGCAGATAACTCCAATGTACCATAACCAATACCAGTGCCAAATTTATTATAAGGAGGAGGAGAAATCAAGGCATTGGTTCTGTTAAAAACAAGATTCATATTAGAATTACCAAAATTGAATATTGTATCTTTCCAAGAACTACCATTAGATGCTTTAGATGCATATAATGCATAGGGCACACTCATTAACTGCTGAGCTCCAACAGATACATAAGCAGTACCACCAGCAGGGTCTACTAATGTTTCTGCAAAATAAGAGCCATTACCCCAATTAATATTAGCAAAAGTACCGGTAACCACCGTACCCTGTCCAATTACAAAATTAACCAAGCCAAACTGATTGGTAGAAACTGCATGTGTTTCAGCATAAACAATAGTACCTGTAGCACTGGTTGAGCGTATATTGATTTTAATACCAACATTGGTATTAGCCAAGACTGTCCCCGACGTGTTTCTTACTACTGTCTGATAATTGATACCTTGCGGAGCTTGTGCTACTAAAGACAATGTGATTGTTAAAAAAAGCACCAATGAGATGATTGATTTCATAGATTATTATTTAAAAAAATTAATTATTTGATTTTTCAATTTTGTAGGTATTTATAAGTCCTTTCGTTTCATCAGTCAATTGTAAGATATAGGTTCCGGATGCAAGCTTTGATACATCAATATTTTGCATTTCAACATCATTACCCATTTTACTATACCATATTAGCTGACCATTTATATCATACAAATTGAGATGCAGATTAGAATTGTAGTGCTTAGAAAGCTGAATCTGTAATTTATCCGAAGTAGGGTTTGGGAATACATTGATGCTTACATCTAACTGAGCAGTTATAATGCCTGTTGGAATATTATAATTATTCTGTTGAAAGCCTTGCGTTAGTCTTATTGTTGCATTTTGCACTGTAAAAGTAATTGGCTCACCTATTGTATTATCAATTAATACCTGTGCATTTGATAAACTCTTACCAGATGTTGAAAATGCTGTCTGAGCATTCAATATTCTTATCTGTAATAAGATTATGATAATCAATAATTTTATTTTCATTTCTATTGTAGTTAAAATTGATAATGATTATAATGTCACCAACTCATACGACTCACCCAAGTCCGTAAATATTTTATGATTGTCATACTCTTTCTTTACAACATTAATAAAATCATCTGCTTTTTTATTATCATTAGCTTCAAATTCACATTCTAGCAATAATTTTGATTCAGTAATCTTACCTTCTTTCTCAGACTTGAGAGTTTGAATCTTAAATTTATATTTCCTCATAGTGATTCTATTATTATATGCAATTTACTATTTTTCTCATTTATGTGCAATTTATGTGTAATATATTTTACATATATGGGCAGAAATTTGCATAATGCAACATAAAGGAGAAATAGTAGAGAAAGCTGTACGGGAAAGTGGTATACCTATCAGCAAAGTTGCAAAGACGTTAGGTAAGAACAGAAGATGGATGTACCATACTTTTAAAAGCAATAATATTTCCATTGATGTGATTTTAGAAATTGGGAAAATCATACATCATGATTTTTCAAAAGACATCAAGGGTTTGATTAAATACAAACTTGCATCTGACCAATCAGATGAAGACATGGAAAATAAAGCTGAATTCTGGAAAAATAAATATGTAGAACTCTTAGAAAAATATAACGAACTTCTGATTACATATAATAAAGCCCCTGAACAAAATACTAAAAAGAAATAGATTGCTTCACTTCGTTCGCAATGACGACTTCGTACCTCGCAATGACGTTTTTAACTCATCATCTTCATAAAATCATCGAATAGATATCTGGAGTCGTGCGGGCCGGGTGCGGCTTCCGGGTGGTATTGAACCGAGAACGCTTTTTTGCCTAATACTTCCAGTCCTTCCACCGAATTATCGTTGAGGTTAATGTGGGTTAATCTGGCTTTATCGGAATTTTTTAAGGCCTCCATATCCACCGCAAAGCCGTGGTTCTGTGTGGTGATTTCACATTTGCCGGTTTTAAGGTTGATGACGGGATGGTTGCCGCCGCGGTGGCCGTGATGCAATTTGTAGGTAGGAATTCCTACGGCACGTGCCAGTAACTGGTTGCCGAGGCAAATACCAAACAAAGGTTTGTCTTCTGCTAAAATTTGTTTTACGGTTTCCACCGCATAATCCATGGCTGCCGGGTCGCCCGGGCCGTTGGAGATGAAATAACCATTCGGCTGAAAATCCTTCAGTTCGGCAATGGATGTTTTTGCGGGAAAAACCTTGATATAGCAATCCCTGTTTTCAAAATTGCGGAGGATATTTTTCTTAATGCCAAAATCCAGTGCGGCTATTTTGTATTTTGCCGTCGGCTCTCCCACTGTATACGCCGCCGGAGTGGTTACCTTTGAGGAAAGTTCCAATCCTTCCATGGACGGGACTTTCTTCAGTTCGTTCTTCAGAAAATCAACGTCTGTATTTTCTGAAGAGACGATGGCATTCATCGCACCCTTTTCCCTCACATGACGAACGACTGCGCGGGTGTCGATTCCGGTGATTCCCACGAGGTTATTATCGATAAAATAATCCTCAATGGAAATGTCCGCCTGCCTGCGGGAATAGCTGTTGGTATATTCACGGCAAATCAGGCCGGAGATTTGTATGTGTTCCGACTCTTCTTCCTCCTTTCTGATTCCGTAATTGCCCACATGTACATTGGTAGAAATCAGCAATTGTCCAAAATAGCTGGGGTCTGTGAATAATTCCAGGTAGCCCGTCATGGAGGTATTGAAACAAATCTCTCCGGTGGCAGTTCCTATTTTACCGCAGGCAAAGCCCGCATAAGAAGTTCCGTCTTCGAGCAGCAAGAGGGCGGGAATAGATGGCATTATAAGGCAGAATTTAAAATAACCTGTATCGAAATTGACATCCCAAAATTAACGCTGAAAAACTACTTTAACAAATTATGGCCTAAAAAGATATAAGCATTCACCTTAATTTAAATTACCTGTGGATAATGAACTTGCCGGTATAAACATCAGCCTCCGTCTGAATGCTCAGTATAAACAGGCCGGATGGCAAATCAGAAACATTGATCATCAATACATCGTTGTAGGCATTGGCTATAAATGGCGCATTCATGGCCTTCCCGTTGATATCAAAAACAACGGCACCTGCTATTCGCCTACCAGCCGGCCACTTCACTGCAATATAATGGACGGCTGGATTCGGGTAGATCCTAAGCAAAAGAGCATTCAATTCATGCTGTATAAATCCGGAAGCAATCAGGGTGTCCGACTGATGCAGGCCGTCAAACGAAATATTATCAATGAATAATATTGAATTACCCTTCACCGAATAGGTCACATTATCGTTAATGGACGTGATACTTATATTTGCACTGTCAGGAACAACAGTTGAATCATCATAGAAGATACGAACGGAAAAAGGCTTGTAAACTGTATCATTATCCCACAGTTCAATGGCTCCTTTACCGACCTGAGCACCTGCCTTATATACATTAACACTTACCTGAGCAGTATCACCGTCCGGATTGAATATATAGTAACCGTTTAGTGAAGAGACACGCCCGTTAACCGGAAATATGGGGCCATAAATATCATTCCCTCCTTCCACATGGGATTGCATTACACCGGGATTATGCAAGGAAAGAAGATTCTGAACCTTCGCTGCATACTGTCCGTGCTGCGCTTTGTCAGTACGAACTACCGTTTGTGGCAGGTTGATTCGATTACGACGGTCAAACGTCATCCAGGATATCGGGTATTGGGTAATTATGTTTGTCAATTCTTCAAACCCCGGGTTGGGCACATTTTGAGTTGTTCCCGTAAACGAGACATTGTCGATTTCCAGTCTATTATCGGGGTTAACCGTTAATCCAAACAACGGATCATTGGAAACAAATGCGAGAATGACTGAATCCGGTAACGTGGTGGAATCTGTATAAAATATAGGAAACGCCTTGCGAACAAATGCTCCATGTGTGCTGTCCTGAATATAGAAGGCTTGCTGTGCAATAGAAATCCCGTTCTTTTTAAGTATAATAAAAACCAATGCAGGATAACCTGACAGTAATGCTGATTTATAATGAACCGCGAGACTATCCGGACGGGCAGTAAACGGCACGCCGCCAACAGGAAAGTTATTGGAAATCGTACCCATCAATACCACTCCAAAACCGTCCTTATTATCCCTGCCATCCATGATGATTGACCTGGAGCCATCAAAGGAGACACCTACTCTGATACTATAGGATAACCAATCCTTTAACGTAACCAATGTATCTTCCCCCCAAAACTCAAAATCAAAATTAGGGATAGGATTCGCTCCGATATAGAACTGCCTAAGTTCACCCAGGGAACTGTCAGTGCCTGCCGTTGCCTTTACCCTGTAATAGTAAATACCTTCGGACAGGGCGGGTGTGATGACAGAAACCTGCCGGTCTGAATTTCCAGAAATTGGGTTGCCAAATACGGGAATCGTATTCCCAAGTGATATTGTCTGCCCGTATTCAAAGACAACTGTTGCGCTGCTGCCGTGTGGATGTACCCTGCCAAATAACCGTACCTGATTTGTAGGATCAACAGATGCATCTCCGGTGACGGCAACCGGAAGGCCAATGGTGAACGAAAGGATAATACCGGCGGAATCTCCACCCGGTCCCGATGCCCGTATTCGAAAATAATACCTTCCGGGACTCAGGCTAGATGTCGTCGCGGATACCGACTGGAATGAGTTCCCGGCAATTGAATCCGGAGTGATTTGCGTGCTGTTTTCAAAGGCAATTGTTGTACCATATTCGAATGCAACATGCGTGTTGATTCCGTTAGGATTTACAGAACCTGAAAAACGAACGGAGTTATCTGAAAATAGGGTTACGCTATCTGTTCTTACCGATGGCGCCGTCGGCAAATCTTCCGTATAAACAAAATATTTCCCCCATTCTCCTCCAAAAGCGCCGGTATAGGTATTGAAAAAATGGACTGTTCTCAGGTTCCGTATCGTATCATTGATGGAATCAGGCAATGCAAAGGTATTCCAGGTATTTCCGCCGTCTGTGGTGGCTTTAATGACTCCTTTATTTCCAACGGCGAATCCATGCAGGGCATCCTTGAATCCAATGTCGTTTAATATTTCCTGATTATCTGCATCCACTATCGTATTCCAGGTATTTCCGCCGTCCGTAGTTTGCAGGATAGTTTGTTTCAGCCCAAACTCGCTGCCGCCAACAATAAATCCAACCGAGGCATTCTTAAAATAGACTTTATTAAAATCTCTGGCTGATACAGCACCCGGTATTGAAACAACATTCCAGTTTGTTCCGCCATTGGTTGTCTTTAGTAGTGTCCCGCCTTTGCCTACGGCAAAGCCAGTTGTTGCAGAAATAAAACAGACAGACGTCAGCCAGTGTCCATTCATATCTCGCTGTACAGACCAGGTGGTACCACCATCGCTTGTTTTCAGAATAGTCTGAACAGTATCATCCTGTCCTCCCACCACAAATCCTTCTTTCGAATTAACAAAATAAGTACCGTTAAAATCCCGCTCACGCACGGATAAGGGCAAATATCTATTGAGATAAAACCAGGAATTAGAGGTATTAATGGTCTTCAATACGGCTCCCTGCCACCCTACAACATAGCCTATGGTATGTGTCGGAAACGATACATCCGTAAAACGGAGAGCAGTTGTATCATAATCATTGTAAATATCAATATCCAGGCCTCTGTTGGTATAACGTATAATATTATTGGTCGACTGAAGCCCCCCGGCAACAATATCCGTATTGGCATCAATATATCTGATTGCCTGAACAGATCTGGCATGTATTATGCCGACCGACTGCCATCTGCCCTGCGCAAAAGAATCTACTCTGAGCAGGCAAACTAAAACAGCAATCCATACGCCGCCCATCCTTAAAAAACATTTGCACTCACGCATATATATAACTTGCTTAATTCCAGTATAAAGTTAATCACTAAAACCATTATGATGACTGACATAAATCATGCAATATTTTAACCATCGAGCCAGCACCTTCGTTTAAACTAAAAGAGGATAGCAAAAAATGCTATCCTCTTTATATCCTGTTCAGATGATTTTTTACTTATTCCTCCGTTTTCTCTTCGGGTGTTGCAGACGTTTCATCAGCAACAGCTGCATCCTCTTTCACTTCCGTTGCATTTTCTTCCACGACCTGAGCTGTTTCCGCTTTTTTAGCAGCACCCGCACGACGTGTTTTCTTCTTAGGCTCAGCCGATTTTTCAGTTTTTGGTTTATAAGTTTCGTTGAAATCCACCAACTCAATGATTGCCATTTCAGCAGCATCTCCCAATCTCGTACCCAAACGAACGATTCTTGTATATCCGCCGGGTCTGTTGCCTACTTTTGGCGATACTACATCAAACAATTCCTTTGTAGCTTCTTTGTCCTGCAGATAACTGAACACCTCTCTGCGGGAATGCGTCGTATTGTCTTTTGCCTTTGTAATTAAAGGTTCAACATACCCTCTCAGTTCTTTAGCCTTTGCTATCGTCGTTTCAATTCGTTTATGAACGAATAATGCTGAAGATAAATTTTTCAGCAACGCTGCCCTGTGCCCGTATTTTCTGCCTAAGTGATTTATTTTATTTCCGTGTCTCATCTTTTTATTTTTTGTATGAAGTATTCTTGCATGAAGTATGCAGTAACGGTCTACTGCCTATTTATTACTAAATACCATCCTTCATTAGTCGTCTAATTTATATTTTGATAGATCCATGCCGAAGTGCATTCCTTTTTCGATGATCAGCTCTTCGATTTCCACTAAAGATTTACGTCCAAAGTTTCTGAATTTCAATAATTCATTGGTATCATACTGAACCAATTCGGATAAGGAATTGATCTTAGCCGCTTTTAAGCAATTGTATGCACGAACGGATAAATCTAAATCTTCCAGAGGCGTTTTCAAGATCTTACGCATGTGTAAGATGTGCTCGTCCACCACTTCTTCCTGGCCTTTTTCCTCAGAGTCAAACGTAATGTTTTCATCAGATACCAGCATCAGGTGCTGAATCAGGATTTTAGCCGCCTCTTTTACGGCATCTTCCGGATGGATGGTACCGTCTGTTTTTACGTCGATAATTAACTTTTCAAAATCCGTACGTTGCTCCACACGGGTATTCTCGATTTTGTAACGTACGTTCTTGATAGGCGTATAGATAGAATCTACCGGAATCAAGCCAACGATGGAATTGTCTACGTAATGCTCTTCAGCGGCCACATAGCCTCTTCCTTTGCCTATGGAAATTTCCAGTTCAATCTGAACATTCTTTTCCATGTTGCAAATCACCAGTTCGGGATTGGTCACCGCAAAAACATTGGTATGCGCCTCGATATCACCGGCGGTGAATTGCTCTTTATTTTTCAGGGAGATATAGATTTTTTCAAATCCTGCATCTGCATCCTGTAATACCCTCTTTAAACGAACTTGTTTGATATTCAACACGATTTCCGTTACATCTTCGATAACACCCTTGATGGTAGAAAACTCATGGTTGATACCGGCAATTTTGATAGCTGTAATAGCGTATCCTTCTAATGAAGACAACAACACCCTGCGCAGTGCATTACCTATGGTATTTCCAAAACCTGGTTCGAGCGGTGCGAATTCAAAGGTACCTTCGAAGTCGGTTGCTTTCTGTAAAAGAATCTTATCCGGTTTTTGAAACGATAAAATAGCCATATATTAAGTTTATTTTTAATGAAGAAAAAAGAATGAAAACTTCGTAAAGCCCTTCATCCAGTTTATTATTTAGAATACAATTCGACAATCAGCTGTTCTTTAATCGTCTCCGGTATCTGGTCTCTGTTTGGAATCTCCACATACTTACCCTCCAGTTTCTCCGTATTCAGTTCCAGCCAGCCGTATTTTTTTACCCTGCCTGATTTCAGCGTATCCTGTACGATATCCAGTTCCTTGGATTTCTCACGGATACTTACCACATCACCCAGTTTTACCGTTGCAGAAGGGATATTAACGATTCTTCCGTTAACGGTGATATGTTTGTGATTTACCAACTGACGCGCTGCGCTTCTGGTAGGGGCAAATCCCAAACGATACACCGTATTGTCCAGACGCTGCTCGAGCAAACGCAATAAGTTCTCACCTGTAACACCATGTTTACGGGCAGCTTCCTCAAATGTTTTGTAGAACTGTCTTTCCAACACACCATACGTGTATTTCGCTTTCTGTTTTTCTTTCAACTGAACAGCATACTCCGATTTCGTTGAACGTTTTCTGGAGTTACCGTGCTGTCCCGGAGCATATTTTCTTTTCTCAAAAGCTTTATCGTATCCGTAGATAGCTTCTCCGAAACTTCTTGATTTTTTAGTACGTGGACCTGTATATCTTGCCATTGTATATTACTTCTATAATGTTAAACTCTTCTTCTTTTAGGCGGACGGCAGCCGTTGTGCGGTAAAGGTGTCACATCACGGATGACAGTTACTTCGATGCCCGCATTTCCGATAGTACGGATAGATGACTCTCTTCCGCCTCCGGGGCCTTTCACAAATACTTCCACTCTTCTCAAGCCTGCTTCATAAGCTTTCTGACCTGCATCCTGTGCCGCCATCTGTGCTGCGTACGGAGTGCTCTTTTTAGAACCTCTGAAACCGCATTTTCCGGCACTGGACCATGAAATCACCTGTCCGCCCTTGTTGGTATAGGAGATGATGATATTATTGAAAGTAGCCTTGATATAAGCATAGCCTTCGGCTTCTACTTTCACCACTCTCTTCTTTGTTGTCTTTTTTGTTGCTGTTGCCATTGACTTAGACTTACAATTTATTATTTAGTTACTTTTTTCTTTCCTGCTACCGTCTTACGTTTTCCTTTACGGGTACGGGCATTACGTTTAGTGCTTTGTCCGCGTACCGGCAATCCTTTACGGTGACGGATGCCTCTGTAAGAACCGATATCCATCAAACGCTTGATGTTTAACTGGGTTTCCGAACGTAAAGCACCTTCTACTTTAATTTCCGCATTGATTACGTTACGGATGGCTGTCGCTTCATCGTCATTCCATTCGTGTACTTTTTTCTCAGGGTCTACCCCTGCTGATGTTAAAATGTACTTTGCCGTTGATCTGCCGATTCCGTAGATGTAGGTTAATCCGATGTAACCTCTTTTGTTTTTAGGAAGATCTATACCTGATATTCTTGCCATAGTATTATCCTTGTCGTTGTTTAAATTTTGGATTCTTTTTATTGATCACATACACTCTGCCCTTTCTGCGTACAATGATGCAGTCTTCACTTCGTTTCTTTACAGATGCTTTTACCTTCATGGTGGTATTTAAGTTTATTATTTATATCTGAATGTTATTCTTCCCCTGGAGAGATCATACGGAGAAATTTCAACTGCGACTTTGTCGCCCGGAAGAATCCGTATGTAGTTCATACGCATTTTGCCGGATATTGTAGCTAAAATTTCGTGGCCGTTTTCTAATTTAACGCGAAACATCGCGTTAGAAAGAGCTTCCGTGATCGTACCATCTAATTTTATTAAATCTGTTTTACCCATAATTTTCGGACTGCAAATATCATAATAATTATCTGAAATCCTTAATATATTCTGACTTTTTTATGGCTTCGAATATTAAATTATGGTCACTAAGTACATCTGCTTTCCCGCGTTTTACCGCTACTGTATGCTCAAAATGAGCAGATGGCTTGCCGTCTTTAGTGACTATCGTCCACTTATCGGGTAATGTACGTACCTGATAAGTACCTAAATTTATCATTGGCTCAATGGCTATCACCAGTCCTTCCTGCAACATTGGTCCTTTTCCTCTTTTGCCGTAATTGGGCACATCCGGTTCTTCGTGGAGGTTTCTGCCCACACCATGTCCTATTAAATCGCGCACCACCCCGTAGTTATGGTCAATCTCGCAATATTTCTGAACTGCAAAGCTGATATCTCCCACTCTGTTTCCCGCGATTGCCTTTTCAATGCCCAAATAGAGCGAATTGAACGTAACCTGCAACAATTTTTTGATTTCTGCAGGAATATCCCCAATTGGGAAGGTAAAGGCAGAATCGCCGTAAAACTCGTCTTTGCACACGCCGCAGTCAATGGAGAGGATATCCCCTTCCTTGATTTCTCTGTCGGATGGAAAGCCGTGTACTACCTGTTCATTCATAGAAATACAGAGTGTTGCGGGAAAACCCCGGTACCCTTTAAATGCCGGCGTACCACCATTATCCCTGATGAACTGCTCTGCTATTTCGTCCAACCTGGAGGTTTTCACTCCCGGCCTGATGTATTCGACTAAAAGTGCGTGCGTCTGGCTGACTAACAAAGAACTCTTTCGTATATATTCAATTTCTTCCGGAGTTTTAAGGTGTATCATGGCTCCTTCAGAACTGTTAATATTCGGTTGTTAAGGCACTTCTGCCTCTTATTTTAGCTCCGGATTTCGTTAATCCGTCATAATGACGGCTCAATAAATGCGAATTGATTTGCTGCATCGTATCCAATACCACAGAAACCAAAATCAATAAAGATGTACCTCCAAAAAAGTAAGCAAACTGACTGTTAACGCCCATAATATTTGCAAAGGAAGGCATAATGGCGATTAAGCCCAGAAAAATGGAACCGGGCAAGGTTATTCTGGATAAAACGGTATCAATATATTCAGCGGTATTCGGACCTGACTTAACGCCCGGTATGAAACCATTATTTCGTTTCAAATCATCCGCCATCTGAACCGGATTCATGATTAATGCGGTGTAGAAGTAGGTAAACAACACCACCATGAGGAACATAATGATGTTATAGGGTAATGAGGTAAAATCGGTAATTTGTCTCAAAAAACCCGAAGCTGAGCTGTCCGGAAATAACTGTGCAACCGTACCCGGGATAAACAGGAACGCCTGAGCAAAAATGATGGGCATTACACCGGCAATATTCACCTTCAGCGGCAGAAAACCTCTGCGTTGTGTGTAGGCATTATTGCCTCCTGACATTTGTTTTGCGTAGCTCAACGGCACTTTTCGAATAGCCTGAATCAACATAATGGTTCCGATAACCACTATTGCCAGAATAATCATTTCAAAGACGAGCATCAGAATACCGCTTCCGGTAGTAGCTCTGGATTTCACTTCCGCCCAGAAGGAGGCCGGCAGTCTTGAAATAATATTAGACATGATAATGATGGAAGTACCGTTA
>JADJYT010000013.1 GCA_016719635.1 Sphingobacteriales bacterium
TTATGAATTTCTTATAGAATACAGAGACACTGATCACTTCACCATTGGACGGGTAATATTCCCATTTTAAATCCGCATTGTGAACAGTCGCATTTTTAAGTTTGGATTTCCCTCAATCGTATACCGGGTATAAAAATCATCAAAGGCAAACGGAGCAATCTCTCTGAACTCCGGCCGGTTCACACTCATACCGTATGCCACCCTGACGAGCATTTTTGGGTTAATGTTATAACTGATATTGACGGAAGGCAAATAAGCGTGTTTTACATTCTTAACCCGAATCAGATCTGTCTCGTTTCCGGATGATAGTTGCTGATTTGAATACTCATACCTGAATCCTGCGACAATCCGAACCTTGCTTTTTATTGCAAGCTCCGCATTCACATAAGATGCTCCGATAATATTATTGGCTTTGTAGGAATCATACGAACGGGTTTGTTCCCTCAATTTTTTTATGCCATTTGTATTATTAATATTCTGCATCAGCACATCAATCCCCTGCGTGGCAAACGAATAATTAAACAAGTCAAAATCCGTACGTTTAAAGCCAAGAATCCGGGCATTAAAATTTCGGTCTTTATATTCTGCGTATAATCCTGCACTTACAGTAGGTATGAATCCTTATCTGCTGTTTTAATTATTTTATTGGTTGAGTTTATGGCAGCCGTGAAGATGTTTTCATCCATTTTGGAAAAAAAGCGTCCCAGCATATTCGGATTGACGGATGTAGGAAGGACATTTATCTCATAAATGCCGGTAGCTGTATTTAAAGTGGACGTATACCGTTTAAAATCCGGTTCATTCTTATAAGCACGGCTGTATCCGACAACCCAGTCAATAGAATTATTTTCTGTTTTAACCTGATGTTTTCCCAAAAGCTGCCCTGCATAAATGCCTTTGTATGTGTTGTACAATGCATGGTTATCAACTGTTAAATCATTTGCCAGATCCGTACCCGTGCGATGTGTATATTGGGAGAGACCGTTACTGTTAAATATGTTTTTAAATTCAATTGTATTCTTTCTGAACTTAAACGCCCAGTTGTGCAATATGCCTAACCGAACATTGTTATTATACTGCTGATCGTTGTAATTGTATTTCGGATCCTGTTTATCATTGGCAAAGTCGTAAATATTGTAATCCGCCCTGAAAACAGAATACGTCTGCTTTGAAATGCTGTAATTCAGCGAAGTAATCATCCCTACCAGCAATTTATCGGTAGAAATCCTTCTTCCAAAGCTGATACCTATCCGCTGGTCGGGAATGGATGCCTGTTTGGATGCTGTCCAGTTGTTATTTAACTGCTTACCCGCATCCACCTGTTCCTGCAGCGTCAAGGCATTCACATCTTTTGCAAAACCGGATGGCAGATTATTTTTGGAATCATTTGCAAGATAAAACAAGGGACTGTTTTTCTGGTTGTAATACGGCTTGAAAGTGGTGCCGACCCTGAAGGTGGTACCGTATGAAATATCTACAAAATTATTATCCGGAAAGCTCTTTGTAAATATCTTCACCATACCTCCGGCAAACTCACCACATACATCAGCTGAGGGACTTTTTAAAACAATGATTCTGTCTAATTGTGCGGATGGAATAATATCGAAAGCAAAGGACTTTACGTCTGTTTCCATAGATGGTGCCATGGCATTATGCAGAAGCACATTATTATACCGCTGATTCAGACCTCGTATATTGATGAAGTTGCCCTGAATGGTAACACCCGGAATTCTTCTGACCACCTGAGAGGCATCCCTGTCCGCGGTTTTTTGTATTTGCTGAGACGAAATACCACTCGAAATCTGCGCAGCGTTTTTCATTTCCAGTAATACTGCCGTTTCGGTATTGGTTTTCTTAAAATCGACAACCTGCACTTCTTCCAGTTCATTTGTTGTGACATCCAGGTTTACATTTAATACAGTAACTTCGTCTGCTTTTACTTCCACCCCCTCTACATTCTTGTCAGAATAACCTATATAACTGAACAACAACTTATAGGTACCGGGTGTTAAATCAGTAATCTCATATTTACCGTCCATGTCTGTCGTTGCACCTAAAACAGAACCCTCAATGGAAACATTAACACCAATCAGTGCCTCCTGTGTCGTTTTGTCTATTATTAATCCTGAGATTTTTCCGGTTTGTGCCAAACCGATGGTCGAGAGCAATACCAAGACTGCTGCTGTCAATGTGTGTTTAAATACCTTCATTCTGTGTGTGTTTTATTTGATACTGCAAAGTAATATCAAGCGTGTCACTACTGCGTAAAGGCTGGTTGAATGTTCTGTGGTTTAAAACATCTGAATACGTCTTTTGAGTGCTTTATTACGTTTTATACAAGGTCATTGTGTGAACGGTTGGTGAACACTATTTACGGGCGGCCAGTAAAATATAGATTTTGTATCTTAGTCGGGTGGATGCATTCTTACAAATTATCGCTGAATCTGTTACGAAAGAAAAATTGCCGTATCTTTACCGTTCGTGCTACATTTTCCCTACGAAAAGAGCGGCCCTCTATTTCACAGATTTCTTAGTGCAAAAATTTCCGGAAGAAAATTTTATCCTGCCCAAAACCCTTACCATACAGGAGTTTATCAGCGAACATTCCAGTTATATTATCAAGGACGACTGGCATCTCATTTTAGCATTGTATCAGGTACAAAACGAACTTACCCAAATACAGCAGCCACTGGAAAAGTTTTTACCCTGGGGGAAATTAATCCTGAAAGATTTTGATGAATGTGATAAATACCTGATTGATGCGGAGGCATTGTTTTCACTTCTGAAGGCGCAAAAATCAATAGAAGATGCTTTTTCCATTTCCGAGGAAATGCGGAAATACATAGAACAGTTCATCCTGACCACAACATCTAAAGAAAACGCCAAATCCACCATCTATCAGCAGGAATTCATAAAGACGTGGAACCTGCTGGGAGAAATCTATGTGGCCTTTAAACAGAAACTGAACTCTTCTAATTTTGCTTATGAAGGAATGGCCTACAGAGAAGTCTATGAGGGGTTGAGATCCGGTTCACTAACTCTACCCTATCAAAAATTGATAGTATGCGGGTTCAATGCGCTTTCCGTTTGTGAACAGGAAATCTTTAAATTAATTGAACAACATTATGACAGTGAGTTCTGGTGGGATGCCAATCTACATTTTATGCAAAACAACCTGCACGAGGCAGGAAACTTTCTAAGGCATTATCAGGAAATCTTTTCAGGCAGGCAGCATCATTGGATGATGGACAACCTGCTTGAACAGGGCAAGCACATTGAAATTGCCGGCATCTCATCTGATGTCGGTCAGGCACAATATGTGGCACAGCTACTGTTTAATGACCGCTCGGAAAATACAAGTACTGCCATCGTTCTGTGTGATGAGAAACTGCTGACACCGATGTTACAAATGGTCGATATCGATGAAGTTAATATTACCATGGGCTATCCGGTAGTACAGAGTGAGCTGTATGTATATATGAATGCCTTGCTCGGATTCTTTTGCAACGCAAGGATGCAGGAAAAACAGACGGATTACTACCACAAGGACATCAGCCATCTGATTCGGCATCCATATATAAAATCTGATATAAGGGAAAGAGAAAAACTGGCGTCCATCTTACCTTTCTTTGTTCCATATATTCCGAAGGATATTGCAGCTGAATATTTACCGTCCTTTCTATTCCAAAGTACTGATTCTTCAGTGGATGTACTAAAAGATATCCTTTCCATCATAAAGGCTCTTCATGTAAATGATACATATTTCCACCCTGTGAAAGAGGTAATTACAAATGGCATCCAGTCGCTCCTGAATTTACTGGAAGAAAACGCCGTCACCTTGGACAGGAAAACACTTCCCGGCTTTGTAAGGCAGTTTGTTGCGGGCATAAAAGTTCCGTTCGAGAAACCCAAAGGCAAGAAGAATATACAAATCATGGGGTTTCTGGAGACGCGGATTTTAGATTTTGACCATTTGTATATTGTGTCCTTAAACGATGACCATCTTCCGGGGACCAACAAAACCAATTCATTCATTCCCTACAATCTGCGCAAAGGATTCGGGCTGCCGACTTTCGAACAATTCGACGGCATCAACGCCTATCACTTTTACAGATTACTGAAAAGAGCCAAAAATGTCCATCTGCTGTATAATAACCAGATGGGTGACAACACCGGCGAAAAGAGCCGCTTTATCCGACAGATAGAGCACGACCTTAACACACCCGACAATCAAATCAGTGAATCTATTGTAACCCTGGAAGAAAACAATGCAGGGTTGAACCCTTTACCATCACTCCTGCAAATTAAAAAAACGGCAAAGATGATGGCGTCATTGGGCGAACGCAGGTTTTCTCCTTCTTCACTCAATATCTATATCAAATGTCCTGTTCAGTTTTACCTGAAATATATTGCAGGCATAGCAGAACCGAAAGAGCTGGAAGAAGATATCGATGCTGCCGTTTTTGGTCTGCTATTGCACAAAGTATTAGAACTGACCTACCGGCCGTTTTTGAGAAAAACACTCCCGACTGCTGACCTGAAATCCTTATCGAACGCACCGGCCGTCAGACAAAAACTAACCGAGGCCGTAGATGCTCTAAGGCTGCCCAAAGAGATTACACAGGGCAGCAATAAACTGCAGCTTAAAATTATTGAACGCATTGCGCAAAAGATTATTGAAAACGACAGCACTTCCGAATCGCTTCATATTTTACATACCGAAGAAAAATTCATATGGGATAAACTTCCCTTGGAAGACGGCACCTTTGCTACCCTTCAGGGGACTTTTGACAGAATTGATCAACTGCAAGACGGTGCTGTACGCATTATCGATTATAAAACCGGGCATATCGAACTTCCCAAATTCCCGGATATGCAGAAGCAGTCAGAAGTCGATGCGTTTCTGGATACATTGTTCATTTTTGAAAAGAAAGACTACGGCATCGCTTTTCAGGGCCTGATGTATGCCCTGATGTATTACAAATTATACCACTGTAGTGAGATTTATGTAGGCTATCACCATGCCAAAAAAATGAAGGGGGGGATCTCATACCTGAATGATGCAGCTCCGATTCCTGTTGAACTGCTGTTAATCTTTGAGAAAAGGCTTTCGCAATTAATCAGTAATATCGTCTACAAAGAGGCGTACTTCACTCAATCCGACAAGAAGCTCTCCTATCAGTATTCTCCGTATGCAGATTTACTGGGATTGAATTAAAATCCTTGAAAATCAATTTGTTTATAATTTTGTTTAAATATTTACGATTTTATTTAAACAAACCTGTTGTGTACGTGTTATAAGTGACAATAGATTCATTGTGGCAAAGAAAGTTATCATTATAGGATCCGGCTTGGGGAGTTTAGCAACTGCACTTCGCTTAACTACTCATGGGTATGAGGTAGAAATTATAGAAAAGTACCATCAGGCGGGTGGCAGGTTAAATCAGCTGAAAAAAGATGGATTCACCTTTGATATTGGCCCCTCCTTTTTCAGTATGAGCTATGAGTTCACTGAATTGTTCAACTACTGCAAGATTCCGAATCCGTTGCAGATGAATGAACTCAATCCGGTTTATTCCGTTTACTTTGCCGGCAGGGAAAAGCCTTATTCCATTTACAAGGAACTGGACCGTTTAGCCCATGAATTCAGGGAAACAGAACCCGACTTTGAGGCAAGGGCAAAAAAATACCTGCAAAAAGCCGGAGAGCTTTTTCACGATACGGAACATGTTATCGTCAAACGCAATTACGACAACCTGGTACAGTATGCATTGGCATTGATGACAGTACCGATGAAACACTCTCCGTTGCTGCTGCGTTCCATGTGGTCTGAACTGGAACGCAATTTTGATTCGGAACACGTGAAAGTCATCTTTTCCCTGGTTGCTTTCTTTTTAGGCTCTACGCCGTTTGATACACCGGCCGTATACAGTCTGCTGAACTACACCGAACTGCAACACGACGGCTACTGGAATATCAAAGGCGGCATGTATAAGATTGTGGAAGAAATCCAAAAGATTCTGGAAAGCCGGGGTGTACGATTCCATTTCAACACGGAAATCACCGAAGTAAAAGAACAAAACGGAAACATAAGCTCCTTTATCGACTCTGCCGGAAAAGAATGGAAGGCGGACCTGTTTGTTTGTAATGCCGATGCGGCCGCCTTCAGGGGAAAGGTGCTGAAGCGAAAAAAATTCTCTGAAGAAAAATTAGACAAGAAACACTGGACCCTGGCACCGTTCACCATTTACCTGGGTGTTAAAGGAAAACTGGATAATCTGCACCATCATAACTATTTTTTAGGCAGCAATTTCAAGCAATACGCCGATAGCATCTTCAAGCTTTCCGTAAATCCGGAGAAACCGTATTATTATGTAAATGCTTCCTCGAAGTCGAATCCGGACTGCGCACCGGAAGGTTGCGAGAATTTATTTATCCTTTGTCCCGTTCCCGACAGACGCTACAAAAACGACTGGAGTGACAGAGAACAATTGGCAGACACCATTTTGAAAGACATGAGCGAGCGAATAGGGTTTGATCTGATAGGCAACAGGATAACACAAACGATCTATGCACCGGATGACTGGGAGAGTATGTTTAACCTCTACAAAGGCTCCGGCCTGGGACTAGCCCACGGATTAAACCAGGTAGCCGCCATGCGCCCGAAAAACAAAGACGAAGAATTCAATAATCTATATTACGTAGGAGCCAGCACCGTGCCGGGTACCGGACTGCCCATCGTCGTTATAGGGTCCAAATTAGTCACTGAAAGAATACTGAAAGATGAACAGCATTGATTTATACAACCACAGCTGCAACCGATGCAGCGAACTTATCACGAAAAAATATTCCACTTCTTTTTCGCTGGGTATCCGTGTGTCCGATAAGGAATTCAGGAACACCATCTATGGCATTTACGGATTTGTCCGTTTTGCCGATGAGATCGTGGATACCTTCCATGACTTTGACAAGCGACAATTGCTCGCTGATTTCAGGAAAGACACCTTCAAGGCAATAGAACAGGGCATCAGCCTGAATCCTGTCCTGCAATCCTTTCAGCAGGTGGTGAATACCTACCAGATAGACCATCATCTTATCACCGATTTTCTGGATTCCATGGAGATGGACTTACATAAAACCACTTATGAAAGTGAAGCGCTTTACCAAAAATACATTTACGGTTCTGCGGAAGTGGTAGGGCTGATGTGCTTACAGGTGTTTACCCGAGGTGATAAAGATTATTATGAAGAACTGGCACCCTATGCCAAAAGCCTGGGTGCGGCATTTCAGAAAATCAACTTCCTGCGAGACATGAACAGTGACCTGAAAGACAGAGGCCGGGTATATTTTCCGGGAATTGATTTGACCAGGTTTGACGAATACACCAAACAGGAGATTTTAAAGGATATACAAAAGGATTTCGACAGCGCACTGGAAGGCATCAAACGTTTGCCCAAAGGAGCGCGTCGCGGTGTGTATCTGGCCTATGTGTATTACCTCAATTTGTATAAGAACATCCGCAAGGCTACCGTTGAAAAGATAATGGAAGAGCGCATACGTGTCAGCGACCGCCAAAAGGCCTATTTGCTGATGAATTCCGTGGTGCGCAACTCGATGAATCTATTATAAATTGAATGTACTGCCCCAATATACCTATCTCCTGCTGATGCTGCTTACGCTGGCTGGTCCGTTATTTTTCAGTTTTGACAGCAAGGTACAATTTGTAAAAAAATGGAAATATCTTCCCGTTCCGCTGTCAGTCACAACCGTATATTTTGTGGTATGGGATTATTTCTTCACCAAACACGGTGTGTGGAGTTTTAACGACAATTATATTCTGGGCCATAAGCTATTCCTGCTGCCTGTCGAAGAGTGGCTATTTTTTTGGATAGTGCCGTTTTCCTGTGTCTTTATCTATGAATGTACGAGCTACTATATACGAAAAGATTATCTGGCAAAATATGCCCGGACGCTCCACCTGGCCATACTCATCCTGATCAGCATAGTAAGCGTCCTGAATTTTCACAAAGCCTATACCTCATTTAACTTTATTTCCGCTGCGGTGCTGATGACCTATATTCATTTTATTCTAAAGCCTTCGTGGCTGGGGAGATTTTATATCGGCTACCTGTTTTCACTGATTCCTTTCTTTTTAGTGAACGGCGTGCTCACGAGTTTACCCGTAGTGAGCTATCATCCGGCTGAAAACCTGGGTATCCGCCTTTTCACCATACCGATTGAAGACACCATATACTGTTTGCTGCTTCTGATGATGAATGTAACGATGTATGAGTGGCTGAAAGGCAAGAATAATCAAACCAGCAATTCGTCTTCCTGAACTGCATCTCATAGAGTTTTCTATAGAAGCCGTTTTCTTTGCAATAAGCTCCTCGTGTGTTCCAATTTCCTTAATTTCTCCTTTGTCCAGCACCATAATCTTATCGGCATTCTGCACAGTAGATAAACGATGTGCAATCACAATGGAAGTCCTGCCCTTCACCAGGGTTTCAATGGCATGCTGTATCAAGTTTTCGGATTCGGTATCAACGCTGGAAGTGGCTTCGTCCAGTATCAGGATCTGGGGATTATACACCAATGCACGGATAAATGAAATCAGCTGTCGCTGGCCAACGGACAATGTAGCGCCGCGCTCCATCACATTCTGCTTATACCCATCGGGCAGTTCCATGATGAAATCATGCGCACCCACCAGTTTGACTGGCTTCCATCACCTGCGCTTCAGATGATGGCGGATTTTTCAGGGTAATGTTATCCATCACCGTACCGGAGAACAGAAAACATCCTGCAGCACGGTTCCTATGTTAGACCGCAAGGCACTCAGTTTGTATTCGCGCGCATTTACAGCATCCAGTAAAATCTCTCCCTGCTGGATTTCATAAAACCTGTTGAGAATATTAATCGTAGATGATTTTCCCGAACCGGTGGCACCAACAAATTGCCAAGGTTTCCCGGCATTCACCTTAAAAGAAATATCTTTCAGCACATATTCGTCCTTGTTATACGCAAACCATACCTTCTTGAATTCAATGTCCCCTTTTATTTTTTCCGGAGCCAGCTTGCCCTTATCTTCTATTTTTTCTTCCGTATCCAACAACCGGAAAACACGCTGCGATGCAATGATACCCATCTGAAGGGTATTGAATTTATCCGCCAGCATACGCAGCGGACGGAAAGCGAGATTCAGGTATAAGATAAATGATGTGAACACCCCGACTGTTGCAAATCCGTTCATCACCTGATTTGCACCGTACCATATCAGCAAAGAGATCGCTAATGCCAGAATGACTTCAACCACCGGGAAAAATATGGAATAATACAACACCGACTTATTATTTGCTGAATAATGTTCCTGGTTGAGTTTGTCAAATTTTTCAAATTCCCGGTCCTCTGCATTAAAAATCTGGACAATACGCATACCGGAAATGTGTTCCTGCACAAAAGCATTCATCTGAGCCACTTTCTCTCTGACATCATTAAAGGAAACCCGCACCTTTTCTTTGAAGATATAGGTCGCTATCAACACAATGGGGAATGTGGTCAAACAGACCAGTGCAAGCTTCCAGTTGATATACACCATAAAGCCAATCACAAATATCAGGGTCAAGACATCCGCTATAATCGTTATCATTCCTTCCGAGAAAATATTATTAATGGCTTCTATATCATTAATGGTTCTGGTAGTGATGATGCCTACGGGTGTTTTATCAAAAAACCTGAGGCGCATGGTTTGCACATGATTGAATAAGGTGGTTCGTAACTTCAGCATGATGGTTTGTCCCAGTTTTGTGGAATTCAGCCCGAAAAGATATTTCATCAGAAATTCCGCAATCAGTGAGGCCAATAAAATCAAACCCATCCACTTCAAGCCCTTTGCCATTTCTGCGCGATGATATTTTTATCAACTGTAATCTGAATCAGGTACGGACGAAGCGGAGTCACCACAGAAACCAATATTCCCAGGCCAGCGAAGTGAAAGGAGGAATAATCTCCTAAATGGCAATGCCAGTCTGATCACCCTTTTCAGTGTCGCCCAGTCACTGCCTTTTTTTTGCTTCTGTTATTTTTCCTCAGCACTAGAGCTTTTAGGTCAGCGTTAAATTCGTATTTAATATCCCACAAAAACAACCCTTTTGCCGGTACCGATATTTTCACCTCCAGCGATGCTTTGCATGAACAGATTCCAGCAGTTCTTGTTCTGACATTCTGCCTAAACCCACCATTAATAAAGCTGCCGTAATGCGGCGCACCATATTTCTTAAGAAAGCGGTTGGCCGTAATGGTAAATACCAATCCGTTTTCGGCTGTTTCCCAATAAGCTTTTCAGTCAGCAGACAGATTGATGTTTTATTATCGCTTCCTTTTTCTCAAATGAACCGAAATCGCGTTCTCAAGCAACTGCTGTATGCAATGATTCATTTTCTGAATATCCGGCCGCCATTCATGCATCTGAAAACTGAAATCTTCCAGAAACGGATTTTTATGAAAATGGATGAAATATTTGTAGGTCCTGGTGATGGCATCAAATCGGGCATGCAATTCCTACTGACTTCAAAAATTTCTTTAACCGCAATATCATCCGGCAGCATACGGTTAATGCGATAAATAAAATTTTCCGGTAAGGATTGCGCTGTATCAAAATGCGCGTAATACGTTGCTGCATGAACGCCGGAATCCGTTCTTCCGCAACCGGTAAGTTCTGTAGTTTGCGCGAAAATTTTAGTTAAGTTATCTTCCAGGATTTCCTGTACGGATAATGCATTTTCCTGCCGCTGCCAGCCACTGTACTGTTTGCCGTTATAAGAAAGCTGAAGAAAGAAGCGCATGTGTTGTAAAGATACGACGGCAGAGTTTTTTATAGTATTAATTTTTCTTTTGTATATTAACTGCTAATTTTACAGCATGATACAACGCATTCAAACCATTTACCTGTTTCTGGCTGCAGTGGCTGCTATCGCCTTTCTGTTTGTCCCGTTCGGCAAAATAAACATGAATGGATTCAGCAACCGAAAGCTGCAGATGAAAGTTATTGCTGTCGCTATATTATTGTCCATAGCGCTGATCGGATTATCGGTATACGCCATAGTGCTGCACCAGAAAGACCAATATCAGTTCGGTCCTAGATTATCATTCCTGTGTTTGTTCTTGTGTTTAATTTTTCTGGCCTACAAAGGCGTTAAGCACGATGAGCAGCTGGTTAAATCGATGGACAGACTGCGCTAAATCAGTATTTCAGATTTCCGCCATGTTTTCCGCATTGATGCCAATCACGACTGTTTTCCAATCTGAATATTTGCCAGTTCCGGTGTTTTGGTATACCGCGTTTCTGAAAAGGTCATTAGTATTGTAACTGTAAATACTTTCTTCCTTGATATAATAAATTGTTCCGTCAATTATCTTTACGTTTTTCATTTCGGAATGGGAATGTTTTATATAATTTCCTGATTGTCAAAAATAAAGATTCCTTCTTTGATGTCCACCAGATAGAGCAAGATTCGGATTCCAGCATCTGCTTCGGATTAATCTTTTGCCTACCCATAACGAGATGGTGTTGCTAATAAAAACAGGCTTCTTGTCCTTGTCTATTTTAATGATCCGTTGTGTAGCGGCATCCCATATCCATAAGAAAATTATTGTCGTACGAAGATGCCGATACAGGTAGATGATGTAATTTTCCAGATTAAATGCATCGATGATATCGAGCTCACGCAGCCGGTTATCCAGCTGAATTATCTTTCCGTAATCCGGCGAAAGAGAATTGTCTTAAACCCGTTTATACTGATAATCTCTGTATTCTCGTTGATGTAGATACTTCCATAGTTTCTGCATGAACACACCGTCGCCGTTGTACCTTTCGAGCATGCCCTTATGCAGCAGGAATATATCATTGGTGGTGTTGACAAATGTTTTGAGTGGTTTTTTTCGATAGTTTTGAAATAAACCGGAGTATTGGAAAAAGAAATCTGAATAAAGAACAAAGAACAAAGAATAAAGAACACTATCCTGGCCAGCAGACTGATTCTGTTTCTGAACATAAAAGGTGTTCAAATTCCATAAAGCGTATGTTTGCTTAATTGTCATATTTTACGAGCTTTACCTCATTGCCATCAAACACAGCATAGTTACAATTTACAATCCAGTCGCCCAGGTTAATGCAGGAACTCGTTTCGCTGAGCGCTATTTCCATAGGCAAGTGCCGGGTGACCCATGATAAAATAATTGCACGGCTTTTCCTGCATCTTTCTTTTACAATACTGAATCAGCCATTCCCTGTCTTCTCCGTGAAATACTTCAACCGACGGATCGGTAAAGGTATGCCTGCTCCATACTTGTGCAATTTTTATACCAATGTCCGGATGCAGCCACCTGAACAGCCATTTGCAGAACGGATTGGTAAAGATTTTCTTAAGATACTTGTATTTCGTATCGCCCGACCTAGTCCGTCTCCGTGTGCCAACAAAGTTCTTATCACCTGATGGCGAGTGACAGATCAGTTCGACTTTATCGTGATATACCGTTGCGCCGAGTTCCTGAGTCAGGTAATCCTCCATCCACAGATCATGATTTCCGGTAAAAATATAGCAGTCAATTCCGTTTGCCTTTAATCTGGCCAGTTCTGCAAGAAAACGGACAACCCTTTGGGTACAGCGAGTTTGTACTCAAACCAGAAGTCAAAAGTATCACCTACCAGAAAAACAGCCTGTGCATCCTTTCCGCTGATTTCAGGAAGCGCATCAGTTTGAGTTCACGCGCCTGACTTTTTTGGAAGATCAGGTGCGCCGAGGTGTAAATCAGAGATGAAGTAGATTTGTTTGCCAGATAATATATTTAATGAAAGCTTTTGCAACTGATTTATTTTACAAACAATTTACAGAACTGGGATGATGTGAGCACGCGAATATTCTTTGCCTTTTTGAAATCTTTCGTATTTCTGGTAATCAGAAATGCGCATTTATTTTCCAGCGCTGTATAATACTGCATCGCATCTTCGAAATCAGAGAAATCAGCATTCAGTGCCTTTATAGCTGAGTCATGTGTTGTATTTACAATTTGTATCAGACCGGAAAGTTCCACTAGTCTTTCCTTTACCATTGCAGGAGAAAAATTCTTTTCTTAAAACGTAAATACATTTGCGAATACAATCGCAGACGTGTTTAACTTTATCTTATCGAGTGAAGCAAAAATGGAGTAATTGTTTGGCATCTTAAAAAAGGGCTTCCTTTCAGTTAGAAAATCAATAATTATATCCGAATCAATAAATACATTATACACCATAATACTTTTTAGAAGGCGTGCCTGTTTATCTTTTTACATCAAAATCTTCGGGATATTCATTTTCAGCGAACCTGCTAATCGTTCAACTTGCTGCGTATGTTGATTTAGTATCAGGATCATCCTGTACGGGAAAACGCCAAATAATCCTCTACCATTGCAGACAGACTCTTGCCTTCCTTCTTGGCTTTTCGTTTTGCTTTTTCTATTATTTTAGCGTCTATGGAAAGCGTTAGCTTCGCAGTCATACGTATAAATTTACAAGTAAATATACGTATAACATCTGAAATAAACAATACTACTTTAATTCAAATGCCTCAATCTTATCTTTCAGACTTAGTAAAAAATCGATATCATCATAGCCATTAATCATACAGGTTTTTTTGTACGGATTGATGTCAAACGTTTCTTTATCCTGTGTGGTTAAAATTTCGATTTGCTGTTTTTCCAGATCTATTTTCAGTTCTGTTGCCGGATTTCGTCTATTTCCGCAAAAATTTTCTGCGAAAATTCCGCGAAAAACCACCACAGGCAACAAACCGTTGTTTAAAGCATTATTCTTTAAAGATATCTGCAAAGAAACTCGACACCACCACTTTGAAACCATAATCGTGAATTGCCACGCCACATCTTCGCGTGATGAACCGCAACTCGAAGTTTTTACCGACAACCAGAATCGTCCGCTGTATGCTGGATTATTTAAGACGAACGCTTCTTTCAGCGTATTAGCGTTGTTGTATCGCCAGTCGCGAAATAAATTATCGCCGAATCCTTCGCGCGTTGTTGCTTTCAGAAAGCGCGCCGGTATAATCTGGTCAGTGTCCACATCTTCCATATTCAACGGAACTGCAGTGGATTGTATAGTTAT
>JADJYT010000014.1 GCA_016719635.1 Sphingobacteriales bacterium
CAGAACAGCAGGAGCAACCGTGGTGTCCACATCCCCTCGCTCTCAAAATAAGAGCGTACATACTCCTTATAGGCATCACCGGCCCAATTCGACCTGACATAAATGTTTGGCCGCACCAGTCAAGCTGGAGTGGGTGGTCTTGGTATCATCAGAAGGCCACGCTACGTCCACGGGCGTAAATGCAGAGGTCTGATGGAGTAATCATCATTGCCGGTAGTAGATCAGGTGAACAGATTGGTTTTCCAATACCGGTATGGAATTGGGATTTTCATAACGATCAGTACTCACTTGTTGATCGGTCAGAGAAAATCCTCCGTTACCATGACCAACACGGCTTCTCCAGGGTGTACATCGCGAGACCGATGTTGTGGAGGTCAAAGCACTGATCTCGGCTGCCCTGTTTCCAGTAATTGCTGAGGCCGGGGAGGCTGTCAGCAGGCCAAATTCTAAAACCAGTGAAGTTTCTTTTCTGCCGGGAAATAGCGATCAGCGGGACAGGTTATTGCCAAAATGGAATGCACATCCAAAAAACAATAGCATCTTTTTAAAAACAGACAGGCTGTTAAAGAGATGCGAAATTTATGAAACCTAAAAAAGTAACAGACGAAATTTACATAATCAGTAATAACTGAAATATTTTAAAGAGGTGTTCTTTTCACGAAAAAAGAACAAAATCCTGTACAGATTTTTAACGAGCTGAGATCGAAAAAAGGAACCCGATAAACTCTCGCTCTCTTGCTTTTGTATTTCACTCTGTCTGCTTCGGTTAGAGTCCTTAAAGAAGCGTTTGGTTTAGGGTGATGCTCATGCCCTTATCGGCTTCTTTCCGGTTTTTCTGTCCGTCCATCTAAAATCTTAATGCGGTCCCGCGTTGCTCTTGTCTATCGCTGTTTGAAGACCAGGCATAGAGTCAGTGAAGGGAATAAAGATGTGTAGAACAGTGATGGCTCGCGGCAGGCGGGCATCAGGGCTGTTAGCATTTACGTTGCCTGTTTCTGACTTTCTTAGCTTGACGACAATGCTCAAGGCGTGCTTGTACTTGGGGGAACCATTTATTTTTCCCGCTACTCCAGGCTTATCTTATGACAAAATTGGAAATACATGCCACAAATATCTGAGCATCGCATTATTGGCGTGGTGGCCATAAGCCGCTGCTGAAAACCGACCAACCGCCGGCGATGACCAGAAATGACTGCTTTCGGCGGCAATCCCGGCGAACTGAAGTGCTGGTAATATGTGCCCGGAGGTGGTTTACGAAGTTCCCTGGTGGTGGTGGTGCTGCACGGCTGCCTTCAGGATGCTCAAAGGCCCGCCTCAGCGGTTGGAATACCCTTGCCCGATCAGGAAATTCATCGTGCTATATCCCGCAGCAATCGGCCGCCAACAACCTCAACCGCTGTTTCAACTGGTACCAACCCGTAAGACGTTAGCCCCAACAACGGAGTGGGTCAGCGTCCATCAGCCAAATAATTGCCGCGCCCTCACGCATCACAACATAGACCGATACCCGCATCTTTGTCACCGGCGTTTCAACGGGCGGCGACATCGGTTTGGTGCTCGCTGCCTTATCGAAACCATCAAAGCGGCAGCTCAGTACGCGGCATTCCACACAGCGCTACCAACAGCCTCAGTACCGGCCTGGCGGCTACCAGCGGGCAATGTCACGCTCAGTCAAGAAGCCTGGGGGCAAGGTGAGGAGCCAAAATGCCTCTGCTCGGGTACTCATCCTCACGGCTGGCCGTCTTTCACGGAGTGGGCGACAACATCGTGAAAATGGCCAATGCCGGCGGGAGTGCCAAACAGTGGGGCTATCTGCGGTCTGGTGACTGACGCCGGAGTGGCTACTGAAATTTAATAAGCTGACCCCGGGTGAAGCGCTCCCCTGGTCGAAAGCGGGTAAAGAGGTCGTCTCGTTCCGGTACGATCTCAGCGGCCTGGGGCACGCTATTCCGGTGGAACACTGCACGGCCCCGCATCAGAACAACGGAACGGCTACCTTTTCCAATAAAGACTTGGATTTTCCATGCGGCCTGGTGGTCGGCGGTGTTTTGGTATTGCCCGATGAGGTGACCTCCTTTGAGGAAGACCAGGCGAGATTGGACCGGCGATGACACAGGGCTATACCGTACCGGCGACTACAATCGCCGGAAACGTAATAACTACGCGCCCTCAACGGCTGGTAAATCCGCCCATCGAGTTTGTTATATCCGATTACAAACGGGAGAGGGATACCCCTTTCTTGCACTTTTTTTCTGCCCGATATTGCTTTCCGAATAAAGCCTTTACTTTTACTCTATTCAACGTTTTTGAATCCTGAGAGAGAGACCGAGCTCCAATCTTACTACTGCTGGAAGAAGGATGGGGGAAGGAGAACGAATTGGGTGTATAAGAGGGATTGGAAACACAAACGTTAGCAACAACCAGAAAATGGGCATTAAAATTTATTCACAAAAGCAAAAATCACGTATGAAATATCCATTAATTATTTTGTTTGTCCTTTCAATGCAAGCATTATTTAGTCAAGAAACCACCCTAGATGAAGCGTATAAAAAAGATGTAATTGAAAAACTGTCTGTGTTAATGCAAGACTTCTACATCTATCCAGATATTGCAAAGAAAACGAGCGAACATCTTGATAACCAATATAAAGCTGGGTATTTTGATACATGTAAAGACAACCAAAGATTTGCGGCCATCCTCACAGAGGTAGTGCAAAGTGTCAATAAGGATAAGCATATGAGGATAATGTCCAATCAACCTTATATCGCTCCAAAAAATACGCTGGAAGCAAAAGCAGAGCATCGAAGGGGTCAGATTAATAATTACAGAAGCATTAATCACGGCTTTAAAGAATTGAAGATGCTGGAAGGCAATGTTGCATATCTGGATTTAAGGATGTTTGCACCTATGGATAGAGCGAAAGAAATTGCGGATGCCTATATGAAATTGATGTCTTTAGCAGATGCAGTAATCATTGATTTAACAAAAAATGGTGGTGGAGATCCATCTATGGTCCAATATCTTTGCAGTTATTTCTTTGCTCAGAAATTGCACTTAAATAGCCTCTATTACAGAGAAGGAGATAGGACTGAAGAATTTTGGACATTAGAAGAAGTAGGTGGTAAAAAATTGATTGACATACCTCTATTTGTAATGATTGGTGAAGAAACATTCTCTGGAGCAGAGGAATTCTCCTATAATATGCAAACACAAAGAAGAGCGACTTTAATAGGACAAACGTCTGCAGGAGCAGCAAATCCAGGCGGAACAAGGGGCATTAACGATCAGTTGTCTGTTTTTATCCCTACCGGAAGAGCAATTAATCCCATTACTAATACCAGCTGGGAAGGAATAGGTGTGCAACCAGAAATCATTACTAAAAAAGAAGAAACATTTGATCAAGCACTCAAAGAAGCCCAAAAAGCTGCTGATCTCTTAAGGAGAAACAAACTTGAAACATACATTCAATTGCAAAGAAAACTCAACCAAAGTCTCGAAAATTTCAAGAAAGGAGAATCAGAAAATGAAATAAGTAGCTGTATTAAAAACTTAGTAGATTCCCAACTTTTCGGAGAATGGGATATTAATAATTTAGGATATGAATACATGACAAAGCTAAATAAACCAGAAATTGGTCTATGTATTCTAAAATCCAACACTATTCATTTTCCTGAATCTCCTAATGTATATGATAGTTATGGAGAAGCTTTGAAAATAACTGGAGATTTAAAGGCTTCATTGAAAAGTTATCAAAAAGCGGTAGATATCGCAATAAAAAACAATGATGAGAATCTTACTTATTACAAAGAGGCTCTTCAAAAAATTAAAAATGAAATAAACGCAGATAAGTAGATAATATGTATTAAATGAAATAAAGGCAGTTGCTAACAAGGTACATGACGTTCATGTCGGCTAAACGCCGCCACGCCGCATGTACTAACCGTTATGCGGTTATTTTAGAAAAACGACACGATGAACTACAACGACAAAAAATTCAGACCGATTAGCAATACTGAAAACGGAGAGACTTCGAACGAAACACTTTTTCATTACAAGCAAGTTGGAAATATTCTTACTTCTGTATATTCTGGAGGGAAAATTAAATATGGTCATTTAATTGGTTTGGTTGACCATTTAGGAAATATAGAAATGCGGTATCACCAAGTAAATGACAAAGACGAATTGATGACAGGAATTTGCAAATCAACACCAGAAATTCTTGAAAATGGGAAAATTCGCCTTCACGAAAATTGGGAATGGACTTCGGGAGATAAATCAAAAGGAACATCAATAATTGAAGAACAATAAATTAAAATACAATGGCACACGAACACAACTACAAACTAACTGCAGTTTGGACAGGCAATAATGGTAATGGAACAAAAAATGTTCGAGACTATGGCCGTAGCCATACTGTAACCATTCAAGGGAAACCTGAATTATTCCTAACAACGGACAATCCTGCTGTTGGAGACAAATCAAAAGTGAATCCTGAAGATTTATTGGTTTCAGCCATTTCATCCTGCCATATGCTTTCCTACTTGTATGTATGTTCATTGGAAGGAGTTGTAATTACATCTTACACCGACAATGCCACAGGCATTATGATTGAACAGGCAAGTGGTGGCGGAAGTTTCAAAGAAGTAACTTTGAATCCAATATTTTATGTTGCCGATGAAACGATGGTAGAAAGAGCCATCGAGTTGCATCACAAAGCACACGAAATTTGTTACATAGCCAATTCTATGAATTTTGAAGTAAAGTGTAATCCAACCTGCAAAGTAGAATAAAGAATTTTTAAATTTCGAAAACGATGTGCGTCAGTTTAAGAAACGAATGGTGAACGAATTAAAAGAAAATAATGATAAACCAAGCAATAAGCAGACTGAATTTCATAATGGACAAAGTGCCAGGTATCCTGACACAAATCAGTGAAGATAAAATGTCTGAAAAACCTTCGCAAAACAAGTGGAGCAAAAAAGAAATAATTGGACATTTAGTTGATAGTGCGACAAATAATCATCAAAGATTTGTTCGTGGACAGTTTGAGGATATTCCTGAAATATGTTACGACCCAAACAAATGGAATGAATATAGTTTTTATCAACAAATTGACAGCAAACAAATTATACTATTTTGGAGTATTTACAACAGACAACTCATTGAAATTATTAAGCGAATTCCGACAGAAAATTTAAAAAAGCAAATCAGAGTTGGCGAAAATTTATTGCCCATAGAATTTTTAATTCATGATTATATTGAACATTTAGAGCATCATTTAATACAAGTAATTGACTATTGAAAATAGAAAAAAAACCGCTAACATGGGTTTGGCAATATAGCGGCTGAATTGTGCAAGATTCAACAACAGCAATCCTATTGAGCTTTAGCTGGTAAAAATCCTCCACAACTTAATCCCGACGCGACGGGATCGCCAAGCCTTAAACCAGTTAGCGGTCAGGCTACAACGATCCAACGACACGACCGGCAAGTATCAATTTGAGGCAATCTTTAATAGAAAAATAGAAGTGCGGCTATTAGAAGCTAAAATTGATGACGCCAAAACAGATTCAAATTGTAAGAAATTCTGTTACAGAAAATACTTTTATCAAATCCAAACTTGACAGACAGAAGACTGCGAAGAGTTGTACAATAAGAGAAGAGTTGATGTGTAAATTGTGGAAACAAATAGTAGGATTGCAATTGCTGACTTGAAAAGAAAATAACATTTTAGGCGTTATTTTAGACCCAAATTTGAGGAAAAAGGTATCGGACAGCTATTACACAAAACTATGTTGAATGATATTTTACACGAACAACGGAAAAAAGTTTGATTAGGAACAGCTTATAATACAAG
>JADJYT010000015.1 GCA_016719635.1 Sphingobacteriales bacterium
TTAAAATCAGACCACAGATTCAATATCGTTATATTGCAAGCGCAGTTCAGGAATACCACATACTTTCGATTTTAATTTAAGTCTAATAATTTATGATAGAGTTAATATTGGTGGTCAATATCGAACAAGTTTTGGAAACAAAAGTAACGGAATCAAATTAATAAACCCTGATTCATTTTCAGGCAATGATAGAAGAGGGCCGACTAAACAATCCTATGATAGGTTATGCAAGGATTATACTTATTAACCAAATTAGGCAACTATAAATAATGGATGTCATGAAGTTATATTAGGTTATTATCTTGGATTTAATAAAAGAAAGTAATTACTCCAAGAGGTTTTTAGAATACTATAATACTTAAATTTTGGAAATTCAATTACCCAAAGCATACCAAACAAATAGAATTCTTGCTACATATGAATACCCAATCAAACTTTCAGAACTATCATACAAAGCTATTAGTTGCTTTCCTGTTACTAGTATCAGCAAATCAACCTAACGGACAAGATATTGAAGGAGACTTTTAACTGGGCAGTATCGGAGGATTCTCCAAAGTCGAAAAGTGGGATAAAGACCTAGTTTATCACGAAGCTATCTCCCGCTTCTTCAGCATATTTAAAAAAAGCATGATAGAAGACAAGGGCCAGACGCAATTTAGGAGACTGCTACAGACTAACTTCCAAATACGATAAAGCTTGAATATTGGTATAGGGCTGTGGAAAAGGTGGGTGGAAAACCAAAGTATAAACTTTTTATGGACAAATGTTACAAATGAATGGGAAATATGATGAAGCTGCAAAATGGCATACACAATACATAGGCAGGAAGCAATTACCAGAGGACAGAATGATCTACTAACGAGATGAAAGCATGTCTAGATTGAGGACAGCTTACATTCTAGAGATAGATATAGCGGTAAAAATTTAAGCCTAACTCACCTAAGCTGTGATTTTGCTCCGCTGGATTTGATAACGGATTAATTTACTCATCTTCGAGAGACAGTGCAAAAGCTGTAAGGAGAACACACTTGGACTGGTACCAATTTTGATATGTGGTTTGTAAAAGGAGAAAAACTAATTTGGAAACCACAAGAATGAAGGGCGATGCAGTAACTATTTATCACGAAGGTGTAGCTACATTTACACCTGATAACAAAAAGCACGTATACCAGAAATAATTATTTTGTTGGTAAGACAAATCTAGTACAGATAAGGTTATTAAATTTAAAATATTTGAATCAGAAGTTGAAGGGAATAAGTGTGAAAAATGACAAAAATTTCCTTACAATAACAATGAGGAGTAGGTGAGTCATTCTGCCCTGACACCTGATGGAAATACACTTTATTTCCTTGTAAGTGACATGCCAGGAGTGATATAGTGCAATGGATATTTATGTTTCTAAAAAGAAGGAGAGCAATTCGAGTATCCCAAAAATCTTGGTCCAGACATTAATACAGAGGGAAGAGAAATGTTCTTGTATGTTGATGCAGAAGGTGGAATTGTATTTTGCTATGATGGTCACGGAGGTTTTAGGTGGATTAGATAACTTTAGGGTTAATCAAAATTCTAAAACAGGAAAATGGGGGAAATCAAGCAGAAACATTACCATTCATCAATAAATAGAGCTATGGGAAGGATTTTGCTATGCATTCTTGGCAAGGATATGTTTTGGTTATTTTGCTTGATAGACCAGATGAAAAGGTTTAGATGATATATACAGTTTTAACGATGATGGTAACTATCTGGAAGGAATTCAGTTGTAGATGCAGAAACCGGAGAACCTATTTGCAAAGTAACGTTGTAATGATAGCAAAATTTGATGCTTCCGAAAGAGGTAGAACTACAATAGAATGTGATGGTGAATTTGAATTTAACAATGTTAGAAATACAGATTATTGCTTTGCGTTAAAAGAAGGATATAGTTCAAATGATAAAGTTTGTGCTACAACCAAAGGTGTTGTAACAGGTGGTAAAGTATTTGTGAAAATCCCGTATAACCAAGAAAAAGAGTATGCAATGAGCGCATTGGTTTTGGGGTAAAACACCCAAAGTAAAGCAGGAAGTAAATCTGTTGCAGATAAATCAGTAGATGATAAATCACCCGCAGATAAATCAGTAGACGATAAATCAGTAGACGATAAATCAGTAGACGATAAATCACCTGCGGATAAACCAGAAAGTTGATAAATCACCCAAATCTGTTGAAGATTGGCGATTTTAAAGCCATTAGCAAATGCAAAAATATTATTGTCAAGTCAATGCGAAGGATGGACTAAAGCTTTAACTACGGATGAGAACGGCAAAATTTGTGAAGTAGTTAGATGCGACTGTGATTACATAATTGTAGCGAATGCACAAGGTTTCCTTCCTGGTAGCACAACTGCAATTAAGATGATGGTGAATGTATTATAGACCGCAAGTGTGGCGTTAATCCAAAAGAAGTGGAAGTGATTTGGATAAAATTCCCGGTGGTGTCGATAAGACGGTGACGGTATACCTGAGGATTTGGTCCATCAATTGAATTGAAGATATTTATTATGACTTTGACAAATGGTACATCCGTACAGAAAGTGAAAGAGAGCTAGGCAAGCTTTTAGGTTTATGGAAGAGAATCCGGATGCAGTGGTAGAGATTGGTTCTCACACGGATGCAAGCGCACCATTTGAGTATAACATTAAATTATACAACGCCGTGCACAAAGCGTGGTAGACTGGCTGATTGCGCGAGGCGTAAAGAAGAGTCGTTTGAAACCGAAAGGATACGGAGAAACGCAACCGAGAAATGCGTGTACAGATGGTGTAACGTGTTCAGAATACGAACATCAGCGTAACCGTCGCACAGAGTTCAGAGGTTCGGCGGTAGCATCAACTTGAAATCCTAGGAAGATTCGACATGCAGGTAGACCCTTGCAAAGTTTGTCCATTCTAAAAAATAAAGAGAACTTAGTTTATGGAAGCCTTCTGATACGTCAGAAGGCTTTTTATTAAAAATATCTTTTTTTTTGGAATTTGACAACAAAATGTATCTCAATAGATAGAAAGATACTATTATGCAGGAACGTTTATTACATTTTATCTGGCAAAATAAATTATTCAATACTAAAGAACTAAAAACGGTTAAAGGAAATGAAGTACAGATTCTTGATTTTGGAAAATACAATAAAGATGGTGGCCCGGATTTCTGGAATGCCAAAGTAAAAATTGATAGAGGTTATTTTAGTTGGAAATATAGAACTACATATTTATGCTTCCGATTGGAAACGGCATAAACATCAATACGACAAAAATACAAAATGTAATTTTGCATGTCGTTTATTTTAATGATGACGAAACGTTACAGCTTCCAACTGTTCAGCTCAATGGACGCATTCCGGTTATATTGCTCGAAAATATGAATCTATGATGCTTTCCAAGCAAGAATTAATATGTGAGCAAATGCTCGACGTGGTAGATAATTTTTACATTGGAAATTGGAAAGAAAGGCTGGTGATCGAACGACTGGAACGAAAATCTGATGAGATTTTAGAAGCTTAAAAGAGCATAACAACGATTGGGAACAAACATCTTTATCAACTGTTAGCTAAATATTTTGGCAGCCATATAAATAAAGAACCTTTTGAAAACATAACGCGCTTACTGGATTATAAAATAGTATTGAAACACTCTAATGATAATTTTCAAGTCGAAGTATTGTTGTTTGGTGTTGCAGGATTTTAAATAAAGATTTGTTGAAATATATCCAAGAGAGCTGAAAGCAGAATATCAGTTTTTAAAACAAAATATAGGCTATCACAATTGCAGGAACACCAGTGGCAGTTTTTGCGTATGCGACCGGTTTCATTTCCAACAATCAGACTGGCCTGGTTTGCAAAAAGTGGTGCAACAAATGCCATTGTTAACCAAAATATTGAAGATGAAAGATGAAGATTTTTTCCTAGAGGATATAGAGGTTTCCGATTACTGGAGCCAACATTATGTATTTGATAAACTCAGTAAATTAAAATCAAAATCCATAGGTGATGACTTTAAATCAATTGTTAAAATAAATGTAGTAGCACCTATATTATATGCCTATGGAAAATGCTGTGGTGAAGAAAAATATAAAGACAAAGCATTTGATGTTTTATATAAAACAACAGCCGAAGTAAATAATAAAACAAAAAAATACACAAATCAGATTTGGCAACAGAATGCTGCATTTGACACACAGGCAGTAATAGAATTAAACGACAGTTATTGTACGGGAAAAAGATGTCTTGAATGTGCAATAGGATACAAAATTTTGCGCAATAGTAACAACGAACTTTTAGCAAATAATTGCTAACTTTAAAAAATGTTAGAGAAGCCACTGCAAATATTTCATTCAAAATCTCTGAGAGACTTCATAGAGATGCGTGTGTATGGCGTCTGTTCATATCTTGGAAGAAAATTATCTATGCCATCAAAGCGGGTTCGCCTTTTTTTTATTTATACTTCTTTTATTGCGTTAGGTTCACCGGTAATCATTTATTTGATTCTGACATTTGTATTGAATCTTCGCTATATGATTAATAATAAACGCAATCCTGTTTGGGATATATAAGCTGTTTAAGCGTGTATTTATTAAGTGCTAAAATGAAATCTAACCAGCTTTCCGAACCGCAAATTATACAGAAACTAGAATCGTTTTGTGCCTATCGCGAACGCTGCGAATCAGAAGTGCGTCAAAAAATTATATCAGCTGGCAGTAGAAGATTCGGATACGGATTTTTACCTGAATTATCTGAAAGAAAATAATTTCCTGAATGAAGAACGATTTGTAAGTGCCTTTGCTCGCGGAAAATTCAACATTAAGAGTTGGGGCAAGCGCAAGATTATGCAGGAACTGCAATCGAAAAGAATCGACTCCAAAAAAATCCAACAAAGCATCAACGCCATTGATGAAGGTGCTTATTTTCTGAGATTACAGGATATTCTCGAGAAAAAAAATAAGACGATTAAAGAACAAGATAACTTTAAAAAGAAACAAAAACTCATTCAGTATGCTTTGCAAAAGGCTATGAAATGCAATTGATTCAGGAAGCACTGAAAATTATGATAACTTAAAATCTGCATTTTATCTTGAATCTCTGCCAACTAAATTCTATTTTTAAATTATGCAAAGACAAACATATACAGAAGGCTCGCCATGGGAACCCATCGTTGGCTACGCAAGAGCCGTGAAAATTGGCAATATAATTGAAATTTCAGGCACCACTGCCAGCGTAAACGGTGAAGTGGTAGGAAAAGGTGATGTGTACGAACAAACGAAATGTATTTTACAAAAATTTGAAAAAGTATTGCAGGAATTCGGCGCATCAACGAAAGATGTGGTGCGAACGAGAATTTTCTGTACGGATATAGCTCAATGGGAAGCCATCGGAAAAGCACATGGAGAATTCTTCTCAGAAATTAAACCAACCACAGGAATGTACCAGATTTCTAAGCTTATTTCTGATGATTTGCTGGTAGAAATTGAAGCAACCGCCATTCTCAGCGAATAGTTGTAAATTATAATATAGTTTACTACCTTTATTTTTATGAAAAATAAAAATGCGCTTTGGTTGCTGTTGCTATTCTTTAGTTCAGTAATCATCATGTCTTGCCGTGAAGGCGTTGGCGCCCTGCCGACCAATACAATGATTGGAAAAAATTGAAGCAGCTCGCAAACAACAATTGAAAAGTCCGAACAATCCGAATAAAAAAGGCGGTAAAAAGGAAAGGCTAATGTGGTTGGCAACGGTGTTGTCCCAAAATAAAATTCATGCAGAAATATATTTTTCTCATTCCGCTTTTTTTGTTTGCCTGTAAAAAAGGAAGATAAAACGAGTCGGATTTCAGCACGTCAGCGCCATCTAAAATTGCCATATTTTCAGTGGATACTGTAAGCGGTATGCAAACACTCCAATACGAAATAAATTATTTCTATAACGATTCTACCGAAAATTCGACAGCATCATTGTTGGTGGAATAATAAATAGATTTGACTATTCGCGTTTAGCTACAGAAAATAAAATCCTATTGAATTTTACCGATTCTGCTTCAGGATATAACGAAATTATTTTTAATCCAAATTTTTATACATTAAACGAGTATAATGAAATTCCACCATCAGGAAGCACAGCAACCAATCTGCTTCAATACGACACCTACAAAAGAGTAACTAATTTTATCTACAGCAATTATCCGAGTGCAGGTAATTTTTCTCAAACATATTCCTATAACTTTGATTCTACGATTATACACACATTGCGTCCTTATGATGGTTGTGAAACAAATGATACTATTACGAATTCATTTTATGATATGAGTACAACTTTGCCATACTTGCTCTTTACAAATATCAATAACAACTGCGGTACTTTTGGATTAAATATATTAAGAGCATTGCCTTTGTCTAATTACAGCTATAAGTTACCTTACAAAATGGTGAATAATTTATTTGAAACAAGTTTTAGTTATACCGGTGATAGTAATTCCAGACTGGCAGAAGCCGTAGTGGTTTCACGACTTAGAATCAATAATCAGATTTTCCAGAAGTTGAAGATTGTAGTATCGTATTAATTTTTTGGTATTTATCTTTAATTGCAAATGGTAAAAAGCTACAAACATCAGGTATTTATTGTTATCAGCATACTGTTGTCTTTCGTGCTTTTTGCAGTAAATCCATTGCAACTGGATGTTAAAGCTGCAAAAGTTTTAGCGATTGCTTTTCTGGTTATTTTTCTATGGATTACAGAAGCCATACCAATGGCAGCTTCGGCATTGCTGCCTCTGATTTTATTTCCATTACTGAATATAATGCCGGTTAAAGAAGTTGCGAAATCTTATGGCGATCCGATAATATTTTTATTTATGGGTGGATTTTTTCTCGGACTCGCTATAGAAAAATGGAATTTACACAAACGCATAGCACTCAATATTGTCAGGCTTTCCGGTACCAACGGCAACAGTATCATACTCGGTTTTGTTATTGCCACCGGCACAATAAGTATGTGGCTCAGCAATACCGCTACTACCATGATGTTGTTTCCAATTGCGACTTCCGTTATTTTTGTAATTAAAGAAAATCATACACAAGGCAATCAGCAGAATTTCTCTATCGCTTTGATGTTGGTCATTGCCTATGCTTCCAACTTAGGCGGTATTGCTACTATTATCGGCACACCACCAAATGTTGCGTATGTTGGTTTTATAAAAGATAAACTTAATCACTCCATAGATTTTTTTGACTGGATGAAGTTGGTGATGCCTTTGTCTATTGTCTTGCTGCTGCTTTTGTATATTGTTACCACAAGATTTTTATATCCGAATAAAATGGAAAAAAGCGAAGCCACGGCAAACTACATAAAAGAAGAAATTAATAAACTCGGAAAAATGTCTGCTACCGAATGGCGTGTATTACTGATATTTTTATTTACCGCATTTTTATGGATTACACAAAGCATCTGGAATAAATTATTTCAGTTAAAATTAGATGATGCCATGATTGCGCTAATCGGAGCGGTACTGTTATTTGCAATTCCATCTTCCATAAAAAAGACGAAGCAGAAAATTCTGTTTATTTACCCATTTTACATTGGAACGATACCAAAAGAATGGCTTGGGGAATTTTGATTTTATTTGGCGGCGGACTTGCCCTGGCAAAAGGACTCGAAGAAGCTGGTTTAATTCAGCTATTAGGAAAAGTACTGGCACAAATTGCACCTGATAATTTGTTCTTGTTAATTCTGTTAATTACGACACTTTCTATTTTTATCAGCGAAGTAATGAGCAATGTAGCACAGGTAATAATTTTTGCACCGGTTGTGACAGCTCTAGCAATTTCCTTAAATATTCATCCCTGCTGCTGGGTATACCGATGTGCCTTGGAGCCAGTTGTGCAGGTATGTTGCCAATGGGAACGCCACCCAATGCCATTGCTTTTTCCAGCGGACATATTGCACTGAAAGACATGCTGAAAACAGGATTTGTAATGAATATAATTAGTATCCTGTTTATCAGCTTAGCTTGTTATTTCTTGTTGCCGTTAATGATGGAATTAAGATAATATACATCTTCATTAAACCTTTCTATTTTTTAAAAGTCTAACCTGTATAATTTACAGTACACATCCAATTTAAAGAATATGAAAACTAAGTCCTTACTATTATTACTTGTGCTCTTTTCCGGAATAACTTTGTTTGCTCAACAACACAAAGGAAAAGGACAAAAAAGCTACCGTTACTAAAACCACCAAAACGTATAAATCGCCTAAAACTAACAAGACCTACAAGTCAACGACGGTAAAGGTGAATAAGCCAAACAATAGCACAAAAATAGTTTCCGTAAACAGGTATCCGCGCAACAATGTAGTAGTAGTGAAGCCAAGAGTAGTGCATACAGTAAAGGTATTACCGGTTGGATATACTCAGGTCTTTTATGGCAAAAGAAATTACTATTGTCACGGTGGCTATTACTATCATTATCACAAAGGAATATACAGAACTATTGCGCCACCGTTCGGTTTTCGAATTGGATTTTTGCCGGTAGGGTATCGCACGGTTTACATCAATACGTTGCCGCACTATTATTACAGAGGCGTTTATTATCGTCAGGTAAATAATGAATACGAAGTGGTGGAACCTTCAGTAGGTACTGTTGTTCCGGAGCTTCCGGAAAACGATGTGGAAGTAGTTACTATCGACGGAGAAACCTATTATGAGTTTGATGATATCTTGTACAAACCTTTAGTAACAAAAGAAGGCGTGCAATATGAAGTCGTTGGAAGATTAGATGACTGATAGTTTTTTCAATCCTTCTATGTCTTTATAAAAATGCTGAAGTTCTTTTTCTTTTGTTGCCTGAATGGCTTTTAATGCCTGTTTGATTTGCACAGCCGCTTTTGTTTTATTGCCGGAAACGATATGTGCACGAGCAGCAGATTCATACGCATAAGCAGTATAAAAACCATCGGGTTTCTCGGTTTTACAAAGCTGAATATTTTCTTCTGCAAACAATAAAGCATTAGCACCATCACCAACATGTGCATAGGCTTTGGAGATTTGCCACAAACTAATTGAAGTGTGTGTACTCGTATGCGCAGGCACTTGCTGCCATAAATAAAACGAGGTATGCACCAGATTTAATAAACTGATTTTTTCCTTTTTAGTCAGCTTCTTTTTCTCCAGATATTTCCAGGCTTCATTAAAGGTTTGCTTAGCTTTTTGCTGCAGGATGGCGCTGGTTTTTTTGTCTTGCATATTTGTGGTTATAGTTTCTTTTTTATAAAATACCATTTCTTCTGTCCATTCTTTTTCTTTGTCGTGCATGCTCAGTTTTATGACTAATTTATTTTTGGTACGCTGATAGGTAAGTCCGCTGAAATAGGCTGTTTGATTTTCTGTTTTTATCAATTTAAAGGTAGTCCATTCTGCTTTTTCTTCCCAGCCGCTGAGGTCTGCACTGAAATGCTTCAGCTTTACGGACAGCGTGCTGTCGCTTTCCTGAATGATATTCATGTATTCGGTAAACTGCAATTTCCCTTTGTCATAAATTCTGCAAATGCCCTGCATGCTGTTGTCGGCGGCAGGCATCCAGAGTTCGTCGCAGTCACCACCAAAAGCAGTGCCTTTCCAGCGACCAACCATCCAGGATAATTTCGAAATATCCGTTTTTTGCTGTGTCATGCCGTCTTTAAGTTTTAAGACTTCCTGTGCCTGACCAACCTTGCAAAAAGTAAGCAAAAGACTGATGCAAATAATTATTTTGGTGTTCATAGGTGAAATTTAAGGAGAATTTTTCAGACTGTCAAACAGCCTTTTACTAAGTAGCATGTTTATTGCAATACTAAAAGCATGAAGTAAGCAGCACATAAATAGTAAAGAGTCAATCCAGAGAAAGCGTGAATCTCATATTCGATTATCCGATAATTTTTTGCATGCACACACTGTTCTCCACGTTCTCGTATTGTCCGTAATTAGGAATTATGGTGTAGCCTGATTTCTGATACAGATGAACGGCATCCGTTTGTTTTTTGCCGGTTTCTAAAACCGCTTCTTGGTAGTTCAGTTCGGCTGCCCAGTTTTCCAGTTCTTTTAAGATAAGGCCTGCAATACCTTTGCCGCGTGATTCCGGCACTACATACATGCGTTTTATTTCTACAGAATTTGTGTCGTATGCTTTAAATGCACCACAACCAAGTGGAACTGTATCTTCATAACAAACGACGGCGTTTCGCAGCGTATCTATCTTGTTATACTGCGCATAAAAGGCATGTTCATCGCCATCAATGATGCTGAGGTATTTATCCAAATGTGCCACTAGCTGCTGAAAGTCTGCATCGTCTGAAGTGGTTCTTTTTATAGTGAGCATGTTTAAAATTAGCAATTGATTGGAATATTTTATAAAAAATCAAATGCTACATGCTGTGCCAGCGCGGTGAAAACCAACAAATGTAAATGTGAAGAAATGCAGTAAAATCTGTAAAATTTTAAGTGGTTGAGTTAAAATTTTACCAGCGACCCATAAATTTTTATAATATGTAGTTAAAATTTTAGGTGATTAAGTTAAAGTTTTAGGTCTGACACCTAAAGTTTTAGGTCCGACACCTAAAATTTTAGCTTTTTTGCTACATAAGTGGGAATTTTCTATCGTATAGAGCACCAAAGTGGGAAAATGCTCAATTTGTTATTGACAGGCTTTGTAACCTGTCAACCAATGCACATCATGAAGACCGATGAGAAAAGAATATTAGTTGTTGTAAAGTAATTTTTGGAAAACAGTTGAAAAGTGATAATACTTTTCGTTGGCTGGAAATTATTTTTTAAAATCATTCCATATTAAGTTAAAAACTTATAATACAACGCGGCGAAGTCTAAGACGTTCGCCGAGCGATGCGATACTTCGATTATCTTGGGATATTATAATACTAGATAGCAAATAAAAATAATTGTTACAATTGTTGTTGTAAGAATAGACAATAATGAATATAGATTGGTGTTTTGGGTAAGTCTTCCATGTTTGTACATTTCACTGAATTTTTTATCAGTTATTCTTGCCTCAAATCTGCTTCTTTCCATCATTCTATATTCAATGAAGATTAAAAGAATTAAATTAAAAACTGGAATTAAAATACTGAAAATAGAGATTGTATTATAGACTTTAAATAATGCAAAATAACCTGCAATTAAAATATTGTTGAACGTAAATAGTTTATCGTGAATTCTATCAAAATGCTTTAGAGTATTCTTTATGCCCTCTTCTTCAATTTGTGACAACTTTTGATCTATTTGATCTATTTCTTTGTTTATCATATAATGTTATATACGTTAGATGGCTGCAAATTGTGCAATTTTCATGTGTTTGTGTTCTGTTGTATTAATATGGTTTATTTTTTTTTCTTAAAGGTGTATTTAGTGTAGTTTTTTAATTCTTTTTGATCTTGCATTTCATATCCATTTGAAGACATAAAATTTAGAAAGTCAGTTGAATTCTTAAACTCTATTGAATTTCCATTTTTATCAATAATACGCAATGTTACTAATTTGAAATTTTCAAAAGGTTGTGGTTTTATCAAATCTTTTTCTGCCTTAAAATACTCACCATTTTTATATGATTGCAATTCTATTTCAAAATAATCAGAGTTTAATAGATATGTAGAATCTATTGTATTCATTTCTTTATTAATTTCAGTCGTTGTTGAAATGTTGATGTGAATTTCAGATTTTTTATTGCAAGAAATAATCAAAACGATTAAATATGGAATAATTTTTTTAAAGTCTTTCATTTTGGTTTAAGGTTTATTTATATGATTTATTTTAGTAGTCGCTTGTGTTTTGTTTGTAAAGTATTAATATTCTATTTAAAGCTTATTATTTGATTTATTAATTAATAAAGATAATAAAAACCCAAGCACCTAACTAATATTCCTCCAAATACTATTGCTATTCTTTTGGTGTTGTAAATAATATTTCAGTGCAGCATTTTCCGGTTTTTCTAAAGTGGCATCTTCTTCCAGTAAAGCAATCGCGGCTTTTCTGGCTTCTTCTATAATCGGTCCGTCGGTGGCAAGGTTGGCAATCTTCAAATCTACATTGCCGCTTTGCTGCGTGCCTTCCATATTGCCGGGTCCGCGCAACTGCAAATCCACTTCGGCAATTTTAAAACCATCGTTGGTATCTACCATCGTTTTTATACGCGTCTTGCCGTCTGCACTAATCTTATGCGTCGTCATTAAAATGCAATACGATTGTTCCGCGCCGCGTCCAACTCTGCCGCGCAACTGGTGCAGTTGCGACAAACCGAAACGTTCCGCGTTTTCTATAATCATCACACTGGCATTCGGCACATTCACGCCTACTTCAATCACCGTAGTAGCCACCATAATCTGCGTTTCGCCTTTCACAAAACGCTGCATTTCAAAATCTTTATTTTCAGATTTCATTTTTCCATGCACTATACTTACGTTGTACTGCGGCAACGGAAAGGCACGTGATATACTTTCAAAGCCGTTTTGTAAATCCACCAAATCTAATTTCTCACTTTCTTCAATCAACGGATATACGATATAAATTTGCCGACCTAGTTTTATTTCATCACGCATAAAATCAAACACACCAATGCGCTGTGTTTCGTAGCGATGCACGGTTTTAATCGGTTTTCTTCCTGGCGGCAATTCATCCAATACAGAAACATCCAAATCGCCGTACAACGTCATAGCCAACGTGCGTGGAATCGGTGTTGCCGTCATGACTAAAATATGTGGTGCAACGGTATTTTTCTTCCAGAGTTTTGCGCGTTGTGCCACACCAAAACGATGTTGTTCATCAATCACCACAATGCCCAAATTTTTAAAGATGACATTGTCTTCCAGCAAAGCATGCGTGCCGAGTAAAATATGAATTTTGCCTTCTGCCAAATCCGCCAGCAGTTCTTTGCGGTGTTTGGATTTGGAAGAACCTGTCAGCAGTTCAATGCGCACGCCGATTTTTTCACATAGTTCTTTAAGACCAGCATAATGTTGTTGTGCTAAAATTTCTGTCGGTGCCATCAATGCCGCCTGATAATTGTTGTCAATTGCCATCAGCATCGTTAGCAAGGCCACAATGGTTTTTCCGGAACCCACATCGCCTTGCAGCAAACGATTCATTTGTTTGTTGGACAAGGTATCTTTTCGTATTTCTTTCAGCACGCGTTTCTGCGCATTCGTCAGTTCAAACGGTAAAGCCTGTTCGTAAAAGTTTTTAAAATAATGATCTACTTTTTTCAAAGAAGATACCGGCTTCCCGTTTTCTGATAATTTTAATTGCAGTAAATTTAATTGTATCAGAAATAATTCTTCAAACTTCAGGCGTTTTACGGCTGCGGTTTGCAAGGCTAAAGTTGAAGGCAAATGAATATTTTTGATGGCTTCATACCGGCTCATCAGTTGATATTTGGACAAGATGTCTTTCGGCAGATTTTCAGAAATATGTTCCGGTTTCAGTTGCGCCAGCAAGGTCATCATCAGTTTGGAAATGCCTTTGCTGTCCAGACTTCTGGTCTTCATTTTTCCGAAGTGTTGTACATGGCACGAAAGGTGCCGGCTTCTTCCGATGTGTAAGCAGACAGCGGTTCCAGGTCAGGATGTGTGATGTTGAGTTTGCCGTTAAACCAGCTCGGTTTGCCGTATAACACGTATGTTTCTTTGGTATTCAGACTCTTCACCAGCCATTTCACGCCTTGAAACCAAACCAATTCTATTTCTCCGTCAGTATCATAAAAAACAGCAGTCAGACGTCTTGCTCTGCCTTCGCCGAGTTCGCGAATGTCTTTTAGTTTTCCTTTTAGTTGTATAAATGTTTGTGTGTTGTCGATATGTTGTGTGGAATAAAACTGTGTACGGTCGATATAACGATACGGATACAGTTTCAGTAAATCACCGAAGGTAAAAATTTCCAGTTCTTTTTTAAGAATGTCTGCACGCTCCGGGCCAACGCCTTTCAGATACTCGATTGGAGTAACCAGAAATGATTTTGTTGCGGTAGATTGCATCGAAACAAAGATAATTAATTAGCTGATGTGTGAATTTTAAAAGAATAAAAAAGTATTGGAATTTTTAAAACACATAGACACATAGTTTTAGTAAAAAAGAGCAAATCAGACCATACAATGCTGTCCGCCTGACAAGAAAATATAGAAGTAAGCTTCGCTTACCTATGTTTGTTTATGAACGATCGTTTAGGTTTCTACTAACCATTTAGCTTTCATCTCGATGTTTCTATGTGTTTTGTTTTTTGACAGCATTCATTTTTATGCAAAAGCTAATCTTTTCTTACAAATTAGTTTTGTAGATTTAAAGCATGGGAAAAAGAATCAACGCCTTTACCGATGATGCACTCGGTACAATGGATGCAACTGAATTAGCAGCTGCAATTTCAACAAAAAAAATATCCGTAAAAGAAGTAACCGAAGCAGCCATTGCACGTGCGGAAAAAGTAAATCCAACCTTAGGTGCTATCGCTATTAAGATGTACGATGATGCACGTAACAACGATAAACTAAATCAAGATGGACCATTTTATGGTGTTCCTACTTTTGTAAAAGATAATGATTTTATTAAAGGATATCCGGTGCAGAAAGGTACCGGTGCATTTGTTTCCAAAGTTGCGAAGAAAAACAGTAAATATGTCAATCAGTTTTTTTCTTCCGGTGTGAACTGTATCGGCAAAACGACCATGCCTGAGTTCGGGTTTATTTGCAGTACAGAAAATGAAAAATGGCATGTCACCAGAAATCCATGGAATACAGATTATACAACGGGTGGCTCATCATCTGGTTCTGCTGCCATGGTGGCTAGTGGTGTGGTGCCGATTGCCACAGCTAATGATGGCGCTGGTTCTACTCGTATTCCGGCATCTTGTTGTGGTTTGGTTGGGTTGAAGCCAACACGTAAACGTTTGTTTTATATGGAAGGCACGGAAACCTTGCCGGTGAATATTGTGTATCAGGGTGTGCTTACACGCAGTGTACGCGATACCGCTGCTTTTTATGCTGCTGCGGAAAAATTTCATTACAATAGCAGATTGCCAAGAATAGGACATGTACAAAATCCATTGAACAGAAAGTTAAAAATTGCCTTCTTTGAAAATTTACCGGAAGGCAAACAAGGTCACATGGATCAAGATACCTTTCGCGTGCAGTTGGAAACCGCGAAATTATTAGAATCCTTAGGTCATTCAGTTGAGATGATAAAAGTACCTTTGGATATTGAGTCACTCACCTTGCATTATTTGACCTACTATGGTTTTTTATCGTACATGTCTATCAATTTCGGAAGACTGACACATGGTGCAGCTGTAGACAAATCTGTGTTGGAACCATTTACATTAGGCTTGGCAGAAACATTTGCCAAACGAAAAACAAAATTATTAAGCAGCATAAGCACGTTGGTGCGTTCTGCAAAAAGTACAGAAGATAAATTAGAGAAAGATTATGATATCATCATGACGGCAGTAACGACCAAGCGTACGCCGGAAATTGGTTATTTCTCACCTTTATTAGATTACAAAGAAATCGCCTGGCGTGGTGCTGATTTTGCATCCTTTCTGCCTTTGTTCAATATATCAGGTTCGCCTGCTATTTCATTGCCATTAGGAACAGCGTCCAACGATATGCCTGTAGGTGTGCAGTTTGTGGCACCTTTCGGACAAGATGCGTTACTGCTTGAGTTGGCTTTGCAATTAGAAACGGCACAACCGTGGAAGTTTATTTACGATAAGTAGAGAATAAATATCTTACTAAAATTCCTTATAGCTATTCTGTTTTTTCGATTTTTTAAAACCAACAACTGTCATAGGAATGCCTGTAATTAAACATGCGGTACTTGGTGTGTATCCCATAATCCCAACTAAAGCGGCAGCAAAATCACCGATGTGATGATTGGAATAATTATCTGATACGCCATAAATAATTACGAAAGGTGTAGTGGTTAAAATACCAGCGCCACCTAAACTGGTAAATATTAGACCGGTTATTTTTAGTCGTTTTGCACGTTTTAAAATAGCGTCAATATCAGTTTTATCTTTTTTAAAATAGGTTTCAGAAATGGTAAGATTGACTTTTGATGCCATAATTTTTTTATTGTTGGCTGAAAAATCAAATACATTACTTTGCTGCGCTTTTATAGATATACTAAAAAATAACAATATGATAGATGCAATATATTTATTCATAATGCAAATGTAAAAAATAATTACTAAAATTATTGTCTTATTTCCACTGCAATGTTTCTATGATATGCTGAACGTCTTCTCTGAAATATTTTACTGCCGGTGCAATAGAATCGGCATTTGGTGAAGCAAAAAAATACAGTGAGCCACGAAGAAAATGTTGTGAACTGTCTGTAACATAAAACTGTACGGCGCTGGCAGCATTGCCACCTACATCATAGACAATTCCGCTTACGTTCTTGTTTTTTCCGCGAACGGGTGTCTCATCAATATAATCCGCTTTCACGGTATGCTTGAACGTCAGCTTGTAGCTGTCGCGGATGAGTTTATCCAGCGTATTGTTCTGGTCAATGGAGGTATAGCTTAAATAGATTTTCCCTTGGTAGTCCGGATAAATGATATTGAACCAGCAGGGGTGCGCATTGATTTCTTCCGGGTTGGACGAATCTTTCTGTATCTGGCCGTAATCGGCATATTCAAACGTGAAAGGACAAACGGTATTGCTGTAGGAGGTATATGTCCGTTCCTTCGGGAATTCTATCCGGAAATAAGCAGTACGTTTCGGGGTGTAGTTTTCCCTGCAGGATGTTACAGTTAATGTAACAATTAAGCAATGTAAGAATATAATGATGTTTCGCTGTTTCGTGGAAAGGATATTTCGTTTTATTTGTTTCATTGTTTCATTGCTACATTGTTACATTATTTAATTAATCGTAATCTTTACGCGTATCACTCTCGTCTTATCTGCTTCTAAAATCAAAAAAGTGAACTGTTCGAATTTCAGCACATCCCCTTCCACCGGAATTTCGGAATTTAATTCAAGAACCAAACCTGCTAAAGAATCCGCATCGCCGCTCACTTTTCAAAGGAATTTCCGGGAATTTCCAATACCTTGCAAACATCGTTTCAAGGCGGTTCTTCCTTCAAAAATGAAGTTATAGTTGTCAATCTTCTTGTAGTCAATTTCACTGGCATCATCAAATTCATCCTTGATATCGCCGATAACCTCTTCGAGCACGTCTTCCAGTGTCACAATGCCCGAACTGCCGCCGTATTCATCCACAACAATTGCCATGTGTACCCGCTTGGTCTGGAAGTCTTCGAGCAGATCGTCTATTTTTTTAGTTTCCGGAACAAAGAAAGCCTGTTTTATTAACTGCAGCCATTGGAAATTCTTATCTGCATCAATATAATTCAATAAATCTTTTGCGTAAATGATACCCACCACTTTATCGAAGTTGTCTTCCACTACCGGAATACGGGAGTAGCCCGACTCACTGACGGTGTTCAGCAATTCCTCGAAGGTAGCGTCTTTATCTACCGCCACCACATCCATACGGGAACGCATAATTTGCGTCACTGCTATGTTTCCGAATTTCACGATACTCTTCAGGATTTTGGTATCATTCCTGTCTGAGTCATTCTTATCCAGGGAATTAGTGATGTCTATCGCTTCATCGATATCCTTAGCCGTAACAATATTTCTAACGCCTTCCAATCGTTTTCGAAAAATTTGAAGTGAGAGCAAGGACTTTTTAATCAAAGGTGCAAAAGAGTTTATCAAAGTCGCTAAAGTTTGAATGGTGTATTTGGAAACTTTATAATGGTTTTGCGTGGCATACAGCTTCGGTATCACTTCGGCAAACAAAACGATGATAAATGTTTCAAATGAAATCTTAATAATAAATAAAAAGGTCTCGTGTGATTCTGCAAATTCCTGTTTCAGTAATATCTCTAGTATGTTTTCAAACATTACAACAACCGCGAGCGTAAATAATGTGGTAGTCAGAACAAAAGTTGCAAGAAACCGTCTGGCTTTTTTATGAAGTCTAATATCAGGATATCAGTGTTATTGGTCTCCTTTCCAGTTCCTGAATTTCATGGTGTTTAAATAAGAAGATGGCGACTTCAACAGCGCACATCATGGCGGTAAATACCAATAAAATAAAAATTCCAATCACTTCATAAACCAATGTAACGTCAAATGGGTTGAAGATATCACTCCACGGCAGCTGTAAGCAGGAAATTCAGTAAAAAGGTATGGGTATGCCGTCGTCCAATATTTTATAATTTCTTTAACCCATTTAGAATGGTAAATCATCATCAAAACTCGGTTCCGTCAACGAGCCGGGAGTAGTGGATGAATCTGTCTCTGACTTATGTTCTGTCCCTGTCACCGGAGGGCGGATGATGGATCTTTCTTATCCAGCAACTGAAAATTCTCTACGACAATTTCAGTGGTGTATCGTTTGTTGCCCTCCTTGTCTTCCCAGGAGCGGGTTCTTAGTTTACCTTCAATAAAAACATTGGAGCCTTTCTTTAATATGCGTTCCGCCCGTTCCGCCACGCCGCGCCACATGACAATATTATGCCATTCCGTCTGTTCGGTATAAGTGCCATCCTGGTTTTTGTAGGATTCGTTGGTAGCTAATGGGAAATTACAAACTGTGGTCGTCGCATTAATCTTTCTAACTTCGGGGTCTTTGCCCAGTCGACCAATTAGAATAACTTTATTAACACTCATAGTTTTACAATTAGTTTACAAATATACGTATTTTGATGTCTGTCAATGATATTCGTTAATCTAAGATAAAAAATTTAATCTATCTGCCAAATAAGAACGGATAATTTTTGGATAAGCGTACTCAAATATGGATTTTTTGGCAATCCTGAGATAGGATTCATCCGGCTTCGGCAGCTTATTCAGCCTGATTTCACAGAAATAAGCGTTAATGTGTTGATGGGAGAGGGTTTGACGGTAGGTAAATGTTGGCCCATGGTCGACGGTCGATAGCCCGCCGTGTTTTTTTAATACGGAATTAGATGGAAACTGCGGGCTGTGGTCTGCGGGCTGTGCACTTTCCTCCATCGGAAACTCAAACAGCCCTTTCCAGATGTCCTTGTCCGTTCTTTGGCGGATGAATATGTTTTTGGCGTCGTGGAGGACGAAATAATGGAAATGCCGGTCTTTTTTAAACAGTTTCTTGGATTTGACAGGCAACAGGCGGATGGCATCCGATGCCAATGCCCTGCATTCCGAACTGAACGGACATTGCCCGCACAGTGGCTGCTGCGGTTTGCATATCAGTGCGCCGAAATCCATCAATGCCTGGTTGTGCAGTGCCGGATTCTTCCTGTCCAACAGCTTGTCCGCCAATGCTTCAAATTGCTGTTTTCCCGGAGTCGTGTCAATGGGTGTCTCAATGCCGAAAACCCTGGATAATACCCTGTAAACATTGCCGTCCACCACCGCGTGCGGCAGACCGTAGGCAAACGAAGCGATGGCCGCCGCCGTGTATCTCCCTATTCCTTTTAAGTCAAGGATGGCTTGATAGCCGGAAGGGAACTTTCCGTTGTGTTCATCCACAATCTGAAGGGCGGCGCTGTGCAGGTTTCTGGCGCGCGAATAATAGCCCAGCCCTTCCCACAGTTTCAGTACTTCGTCCAGCGGCGCAGATGCCAGTTTTCTGACGGTCGGATATTTTTTGATAAATGCCAGATAATAGGTTTTCCTTGTTCTACGCGGGTCTGCTGCAGGATGATTTCCGACAGCCATATTTTGTAGGCATCCTTTGTCTTCTTCCAAGGCAGATTTCGGTGCATGGGTCGTACCATTCGAGAGTTTCCGGGAGAACGATTTCATTTACGGGGTAAAAATAAAACTTTTAAATGAATCCAACCTCGAGGGTTGAAATCCAACCCTCGAGAACGGAAAAGATACTTAATATTAAAAAAACCCTAATTTCGTGTATATTAGTAAGTTAGTTAGAAATAATTTTGCATTTTTGTAATCCAATTAAACATGAACCATGAGAAAAGCAGACATTATCACCACCATTTCTGAGAAAACAGGGGTGCCTAAAGTAGACGTATTAGTAGCTGTGGAAGCCTTCTTTAAAGAAGTAAAAGACACCCGGCCGCCGGTGAAAATCTGTATGTGCGCGGTTTTGGCAGTTTTATCGTAAAAACGCGTAAAGCAAAAATCGGACGTAATATCAAGAAAAATATCGCCATTGAGATTCCGGAGCACCAGATTCCGGCATTCAAACCATCAAAAGTCTTTGTGGAGCAGATCAAGGAATCCAGTGCCAGGCGTCTAAAAGACAGCGAATAGTTAATTTACGACAGTGCAGAAGGGACAGATAGCATTAGGTGTAGGTACAATAATTTTAGCATTAGCACTTTATTTTGGCGGCAAAACTGTTGTTAAAAAAGAACAAACAGCAACAGTTAGCACTGGTTCGTTTTCTTTTGAGCAATATGAAGAGCAACAAACTGCAAAATTATTGCCTGCAGAAAAATCACAGTTAGCTGCTATTACCGAAGCTTTGAAAGCAGTAAAACCTGCAGATACCGCTACCTTTAAAAAGCTATACCTGCAAACTTCCGATTTCTGGAAAAATCTGAATAATCCGGCTTTGGGTGCTTATTATTTCTATCAATTTGCCAAAGTTGAAGTGGACTAAAGTAGCTATGGAAAATGCCGGTGATGTGCTTGTAAGTGCATATAAATCAACGGAAGACTCTGTTATTTTAAATAATTTAATTACCTTTGCGCTCCGTTCTTACGAAGATGCCGTTCTAAAAGATGGCAGTGATGTTGAATTGAAGATAAAACTGGCGGATGTATATGTACAGGGTTCGCAGGAACCGATGAAAGGAATCGGTCTATTGCGCCGGCTCTGGACAGCCTTCCGGACAACATTCCGGTCTTGTTGGCATTAGGCAGGTTATCCATTCAGTCCGGACAATACGACAAAGCGAAAGAGCGTTTGCAGAAAGTGCGGAAGTTGTCGCCGCAAAATACGGAAGCCATGTATTTTCTGGCCATAACCGAAGCGCAGTTAGGACATACGGAGGAAGCCATCAGGATGTTTGGAAATGTGCAAAGAGTTGGTAGGAACAAAGATTTTGATAAAGAAATAGACGAAGTCGTCAAAAATTTAAAAAGTAAAAAAGTTTAACTATGCCTTGCGGAAAAAAGAAAGCTTCACAAAATCGCGACGCACAAAAGAAAGAAAAGACTGAGAAAGAACCGTCACAAGAAGAAATAAGTCACAAGCCGTGAATAAAGAATACTTGCGGCTCACAACTAATAAACTAAACACATGATAAAAGAATTAGTGATACATGCTAATTCCAAAGGTGTTGAAATTGCGCTTCTTGAAAACAAAAAATTAGTCGAATTTCATCTGGATGCTTATGACAAAGAAGGTTTTGCAGCAGGAGATATTTACCTGGGAAGGGTAAAGAAAATAAATCCGGGATTAAATGCAGCCTTTATCGATATCGGGCATGAAAAAGATGCTTTCTACACTATTCAGATTTAAGTCCATATGTCCGTTCTGTCCGGAAGTTCAGTTCGGATGCGTTCAGGGGCGAGCAATCACACTTATTGGATACCTTTGAGTTTCAGACTACCATTCAGAAGAACGGGCAGATGGTGGATGCTTTGGAGAAAGGCGATATCCTTATTTTCCAGATTTCCAAAGAAGCCATCTCTACGAAAGGGCCGCGTCTGACCTGCGAATTATCCATTCCGGGAAGGTACGTGGTGCTGGTGCCGTTCACCAATACGGTCGGCATTTCCAAAAAAATTGATAAGCCGGAAGAACGAGACCGACTGCATGACATCATGCATCAGATTAAGCCGAAAAATTTCGGCTTCGTTGTTCGGACAAACGCGGAAGGTGTTGGAAAGGATGAACTGAAACACGATGTGCAGAACCTGATGAACAAGTGGAGAATCATGACGGAAATGCGCTACCAGAATCCGCCAAAGCTGCTGAAGGAGATGAACAAGACATTCTCCATCGTACGTGATTTGATGAACGACAGCTTTTCTAAAATCATTACCGATAATCCTACCTTACATGGCGATTTAAAGGCCTATATCAAAGAACATGCGCCGGAACAATCTTCCATCCTGAATAGATACGACGACAAAACGCCTTTGTTCGAAACGTTTGACATCAGCCGCCAGATAAAAACGGCTTTCGGAAAAACCGTCACCTTAAAAAGCGGCGCTTATGTCATCCTGGAGCATACGGAAGCGCTGCACGTCATTGACGTGAACAGCGGGCCTAAGGTGAAAAGAGATGTGGAACAGGATACGCATGCCTTTAACATCAATGTGGAGGCGGCACAGGAAATTTCGCGTCAGCTCCGCCTGCGTGATATCGGCGGTATCATCGTGATAGACTTTATTGATATGAAGTCGTCGGAATATAAGCATAAGCTGTACGAGGCGATGCTGGAAGCGATGAAACCCGACAAGGCGAAACATGTCATACTGCCGGTGAGTAAATTCGGGCTGATGGAAATCACCCGCCAACGGATGAAAGAACAAGTCAGTATTGATACCCGGGAGCCGTTGCTGCACGGCAACAGCAAATATAAAGTGGACCAGCCGCTGCAGATTATCGATAATATCGAAACGGAACTGATGCACCTGAAAACGCACGATGCTAAAAATTTTCTGCTTTATGTGCATCCGTTTATCTATGCCTATATGAAAAAGGATACCTTCTCGTTCCGGATGAACTGGTATTCGAAGATCAAGAAATGGGTTCGGTTAATCCAGGATTCCTCTCTGCATCTGGCAGAATACAAACTGGTGACGAAGGAAGGCGAAAAGGTATAATTGTCCACGTATCCTATGTTTGCAGAAGACGAATTTGAACTGTAGGATTTTAAATTTAAGTGGAAGTGTCTGTCAATAGCAGAAAATCTATATCGTCATAATCTCTTCTTCTTTCAGCTGCAGCATCTTGTCCACTTTGGCAATATGGTCGTTGGTTAACGTCTGGATGGTCTCTTCCGCATCTTTGCCAATGTCCTCGCTTAATCCGTCTTTCACCAATCCTTTAATCATTTCATTGCCGTCTTTGCGGGCGTTGCGTATAACGATTTTGGTCTGCTCACCGTGGTGTTTGGCTTGTTTTACCAGGTCGCGGCGGCGTTCTTCCGTCATTGGTGGTACGGACAATCGGATATTCTCTCCGTCGTTTTGCGGGGTAATGCCGATATTGCTTTGGAAGATGGCGCGTTCCACATCGCCGATGATTTTCCGTTCGAAGGGCTGTACCAACAATGTCCTCGCATCCAGTAATTTGATGCCAGCCACCTGGTTGATGGGAGTGGGCATGCCGTAGTATTCCACCATGATTCCCTGCAGCATATCAGGACTGGCTTTGCCGGCCCGCACCTTGCGTAGTTCGTCCTCCAGGTGTTTCAGACCTTTGTGCATGGAGTCCTTCGTTTCGTCGAGTATCATTTGTACTTCTTCTTCCATCGTTGTGCAATTTATGCTGGCAAAGATAAAATAAATAGTGGACAGTTAGCAGATGACAGTTGTCAAAATATGCAGCGCTGTTTTATAATTTCTTTAGTATTTGTATCATACAATAAAATTGTATAAATTTGATAACGATGAATCAGTTCTTAAAAGCAATAACGCTGTGGTTGTTATTTTTTCCGAACATTAGTAGGATACACGCGCAACAACTGTCATTAGTGCATTGTATGGATGGCGGCAGGTCGGAAATATTGCGTTCATTTGATGTTTTGCCTACCAGAGAATATTTGATGGACATCCGTTCAAACTCGAAATCGGCTTACTTTGAAAGGGATAATGTGGATTCTTTATCGTATTACTTCGGTACAAACTGGCTGGTAAAACTGGATGCCGACGGAGATACCTTGTGGGGTAAACGTCTCGCACATACAGAAAAAGCCTTACATACTGAATATTTTCCTTCATGGTTTGGTCTTATTCATTTCACAGTTTTTGGATATCCTCTTACCGATAATTTATACAGCGTACTTGATGATGAGATTATTCTGCATTACAATTTTTTGAATCCATACAGTTGGAATCCCCGTATGGAGTCATTAATGATTCGCTTAGAAACAACATTCTGGCATTTGGCATATTGAGGAGTGATAACGGAGCAGAGATGGTTGAACCGTTCCCGATAGATACGCTGACTTATTTTCCAAAGGATACATCAGTCGATATTGGACATTGTTTTGTAAACAAATTAAATGACAGCATTTACCAGATGGCAGTAATATATTCTAAAACACATCCCTATGCTTTTGAGTATGAGGGATGGGACTTAAGAATTTTACCGGATTAATATCAATTCGAAATCAGTAATCAAACGAAGTTATCCGGGGTATAACTATAAAATTTTCAAGACTAATGAGCACTTCTACCTATTAGAAACATCCGCTACCGGAGTCAACTTTTCAATGTTGTCTGAAGAAGCCGCTATTGTGCGTTCAACTTTTGAATATGGCGAATCAAACGATATACTTGATTTGCTGACAGTATTGGAGAATGGGAATTTAGTACTGGGTGGCGTAATCAATATCAATTCAAGCGATACCACGTTTCGGTATGCCATCGTATTGTACACAATTAATAAAGATGACCTGACCTATTCCGTACAAACTTTTATAAACCATCCGGATGCCCAGTATGTCAGCATGCAGATTAGTCCGGTAATGAATACGGTTAATCTTTACCCCTGGGATTTTAATTTGAGTAATTATCCCCAGACAGACCAAAAATCAACTTATTTTCTGATGACTGAATATATCACAGATATAGATACATTTTACAGTGCTAAATATTTATATAAAATGAAAGAGAGTACGGGGGAGATGGAGTGGTCTCATGCCATTGAAAATATAGAAGCGGTTTTGGCAATTGAATTAGAAGATGGGGTATTATTGCAGGAATACAATTTGAATGGAGATGGGCTTACTATTCCTGCGTATAGGAATGTATTTGAAAAAATGAATGCGTCCGGAACGCTTGTATGGTCATCCGTATTGCCTGATACCATCATTTTGGATAGTATTGTTTATTTCAGTAAAGAGATGGCTATGCCCAATGTGAAATTAAATTACGGTGATAAAATCGTGTTTAAAGCTGATTATATTGATACCACCAACAATAACAGCTATAATACCACCCCTTTCTATTTTATCTTGTCTTTAGCTGATGGAAAGGTGGAACGTATAAAGTTGCCATCAGGGTTCACCTCTAACGATTATAATCCCGGGACACAATACTTAAAGGATATCGTGTTTTTTAATAATACGTCTGACGAATTATTTATACTGACTGAGCGAAATAATCAATGTACAGATTCCTCTATGGGTGATATTGTCATTTACAAATATCAGGATATCCTGAATAATACGGTTAACAAGCCCTTGTCATCAGCGCAGGATATTACGATTTACCCCAATCCGGCTAATACGTCAATTGCGGTACGATTCAACGTACAAGGGAGAACAGAGAATGCATTTTATGTGATTTACGATTTTACCGGAAAGAATATAACATCCGGAAAATTAAATCCGGCAGAAACAATTGTCAATATTTCAAATATCCCGGCTGGGATGTATTTGCTACAAATAAACAGCGACAGGATGACCGAAACAAAAAGTTTCAAATCATAAAATAAAGAAAAAGAGAATTGAGTAGATACTTAAAATCTCACTACTTAATGCTAATTACTCACTATTAAATCAAGTTTTCTCCTCCTTCCTCGTCGAAAGGACACAGTGTACTCAAAAAATCCTAAACCTCAAATCCCCAAATCTCTTAACTCACCAACGTCCCAATCTTTTCACCTTGCAGGATGCGCAGGATATTGCCTCTTTCCTTGATGTTGAAGACGATGATAGGCATATGATTTTCCTTGCAGAGTGCAAAAGCCGTCTGGTCCATGACGCGCAGATTCTTTATCAGCACATCATCAAAGGAGATGGCTTCGTATTTGGTGGCATTCGGGTCTTTCTTCGGATCAGCCGAATAGATGCCGTCCACGCTGGTGCCCTTTAGAATGACATCCGCTTCAATCTCGTTGGCACGCAATGCCGCAGCCGTGTCGGTGGTAAAATACGGGTTGCCGGTACCGGCCGCCATGATGATGCATCTGCCTTTTTCCAGGTGACGCACGGCTCTTCTGCGGATATAGGGTTCACAAACCTGTGAGATGTTCAGAGCAGATAACAAACGGGTATAGATGCCGCGCGACTCAACGGCTCCCTGCAGCGCCATACCATTGATGATGGTGGCCAGCATGCCCATGTAGTCACCCTGTGAGCGTTCGATGCCGATATTGCCGGCCTGCAGGCCGCGGAAAATGTTGCCGCCGCCAATCACCACGCCTACCTGATAGCCGGCCTTAATCACTTCCACTATCTCATCGGCAAACAATCCGAGTGTGTCCGCCTTGATACCGAATTGCTGGTCGCCCATCAGGGCCTCGCCGCTAAGTTTGAGTAGTACTCGTTTGATAGGTTTGTTCATGGCAGGTGTTTTATAATAAGGTGTAATCTGTTAATTCAATGCTTTCATAACGATTCCCTGTATCAATCAGATTGCCGGAGCCATCTGTGAAATCTACATTAAAGCTATTGTTGATTTTTTCTAACTAATCCTTTTGTGAGAAGAATTCGGTAGTTTCAATAGATTGCGGGAAGAACTTCCTTAAATAGTTTAATTGATATTTACAGCATTGAAAGGTGCCTTTGGGCGTTGTGATTGTTGCTTCACCCAAATTCTTTTTCTCTATTTTAACCAGATCATTTTCCCTGTAAATCCAGTTGTCGGTATTAAAGCTCAAAATGACGGATATTGTTGAGTCAGGTTCTGCTATTTTTCCCAATTCCAGTATTCCGTCCTCATAGGAAGCTGGTTTTCTAACACGTAATAACTGAGAGATAAAACCCGGTTCACTTATATATTGTACAAAGGAAGAATTCTCATTGATACACAAAGCAAAAGATCTGTATGGATTCTTATTAGAATAACACTCTATTTTTTGCATAGTTTTTCCATCATAGATGGTATCTTTTACAACCGACAGATGAATGGTATCATAGGTGGTCGTATCACGAATGGTATTGTAGTCTGAAAGGATTGTTTGTACGTATGTCCAGGAATTTCCTGCTTTACAAGGAAATGAAGTCAGGTTACAGTTTGCCGTTGTACTTTTCTTGCAGGAAAAAAGCAGTAAAGAAACAAATGACAGAACAGCAAACTTTTTACTCATAGATACTATACAACATTAAATTTAAGCAAAAAAAAAGAGAGAATAAAATTCCCTCTTTTACTATTTACGAAAGTGTTACTCGCTTGAACGATAACACCGTCAAATCTTTGTCCACAGATTTCAGATATTGATCGACCGTCTTGCTGCCGTCTTTTACAAATGCCTGCGGCAATAAGGTATTTTCTTTCAGCATGGTGTTCACCGCGCCTTCCGCTATTTTATCCAGGATGTTTTCCGGTTTGCCAGCTGCAATCGCTTTTTCGCGGGCAATCGCTTTTTCTCTTTCTTTCAGCTCCTCCGATACGCCGCTCGCATCCACCGCTACCGGGTTCATCGCCGCGATTTGCATCGCCACGTCTTTACCTGCTGTAGCTATATCCTCATTCAGCGCTTTGTTCAGCTGAACCAATACGCCCATTCTGTATCCCATGTGGATGTAGGATACGACTCCTTCGCCTTCCACCACTTCGTATTTTTTCAATTCGATCTTTTCGCCGATTTTCGCTAAGGTATCCAGCAATTTATCCTGGATGGAAACACCGTCCAACTGAGCGTTCTGTAAATCTTCCAGCGTTTTAATTCTGTTGGTTAATGCTACCTCTGCAATGGATTTTGCCAGATTGATGAAGTCTTCATTTTTTGCAACGAAGTCCGTTTCAGAACTTAAGTTTACGGCACAGCCGAATTTTCCGTCCTCACTGGTTAAGGCGACAACAACACCTTCATTGGCTTCTCTGTCGGCACGGTTGGCGGCTATCTTGGCGCCTTTTTTTCTTAAATAATCGATTGCTGCTTCAAAATCACCGTTGGTTTCTGTCAATGCTTTTTTGCAATCCATGATACCGGCACCGGTTTCTTGTCTTAATTTATTTACTTCTGCTGCTGTGATAGTTACAGTTGACATGTTTAATTTAATTTGAGAATGAATGAATGCGAGAATGAATGAATGTTATTTCAATTAAACTCCTTTTACTTTTTAATTTATCCTTTTTAGTCCGATAAACTATTCCGCTGCTTCTGTTTCTACAGATGCTTTAGCGTCCGCTTCCGCTTTCGTTTCCGCTTCTTCCTTGTCTTTTTTGCGCTCTGCCAAACCTTCTTTGATCGCTTCTACCAGGTAGTTCGTGATTAGCTGGATGGATTTGGTGGCATCGTCGTTCGCCGGGATGGCGAAATCTACTTTCGTAGGGTCGCTGTTGGTATCCACCACACCGATGGTTTTGATGCCTAAGTTTTTTAGCTTCCGCCAGAGCGATGTGCTCGTGCGTGATGTCCACTAAGAACAGTGCAGCCTGGATACGGGGCAGGTTTTCGATACCGCCTAATACCTTGTCCAGCTTTTGCTGCTGACGGCCCAGCATCAGTCTTTCTTTCTTGGTGATGTTGTTCAATGCGCCATCGCCTAACATCTTTTCGATGTTTTGTTTTTTCTTAATGGATTTGCGGATAGTGACAAAATTTGTCAGCATACCACCTAACCAGCGCTCTGTAACGAAAGGCATGTTTACCTGTTTGGCAGCTTCCTGTACAATTTCTTTCGCCTGTTTTTTGGTAGCGACAAATAATATTTTTCTGCCGGATTTGGCGATGGAGCGAAGTGCGGCTGCAGCTTCTTCCAGTTTCTCCTGCGTCTTGTTCAAGTCGATGATGTGGATACCCTTACGTTCCATAAAGATGTACGGTAACATTTTAGGATTCCATTTTTTCTTTAAATGTCCGAAGTGTACTCCGGCATCCAACATTTCTTGCTGAGATAATTTAGACATTGCCATATGATTCTTATAAATTTTTGAAGATTAACGTTTACTGAACTGGAAGCTTTTACGGGCTTTTTTCTTACCGAATTTCTTGCGCTCCACCATACGTGAGTCACGAGTCATCAGGTTTTCTGCCTTTAAGGCAGGTTTCACCGTTTCATCGTTTTTCACCAAAGCACGGGCAATACCCAACGAGATGGCTTCTGCCTGTCCTTTGATGCCGCCGCCTTTTACATTGACGGTAATATCAAATTTGGAAGCAGCATCCAGCACGTTCAGCGGCTTCAATGCCCTGTCTACCAGCTGTTTTAATGCGATGTATTCCTTGATGTCTTTGCCATTAACGATAATGGTGCCTTTGCCGCTTTTTAAATAAACACGAGCAACTGCCGTTTTACGACGTCCTAATCCGTTGATTGTTTCCTTTGCCATTTATATTTTATTTGAATTTTAAAACTTCCGGTTTTTGTGCTGCATGCGGATGATCCGTTCCTGCAAACACGTGTAATTTTTTGAACATTGCTCTTCCTAAGCGGGTGCGCGGCAACATGTGGCTGATGGCGTTTTCCAGAACGAATTCCGGTTTTTTAACAAACGCTTCTTTTGGTGTCATGAAACGCTGTCCGCCCGGATAGCCGGTATGGCGGATATACACTTTATCCGTTAATTTTTTACCGGATAGATGTATTTTCTCCGCATTGATGATGATGACATGGTCACCGGTATCGATGTTCGGAGAATAAGAAGGTTTGTTTTTACCTTGTAAAATTTTGGCAATTTCAGAGCTGAGGCGTCCAAGTGTCTGGTTTTCAGCATCTACAATATACCATTTACGCACGATGTCTTTCGGCGTAGCTGTCTTGGTTCTGTAAGATAATGTATTCACTTTATTGAAATTTTCTGTTTTTTCCTTAAAATTGGACTGCAAAGGTAGTTTTTAGTAGTTGAATTACCAACTTTTACCCTCAATATTTTATATTGATTTAACACAACTCCTTGAAAATGAGCTTTTCGATGGACAAACTTTTTTTATGAAAAAGGGCAGGGTGGGCTATTTAGCCCACCCTGCCCTTTTATCAAAATATGGATTTATCAGTCTCTTCTTCGCACACCTGCAAAAATGGAGATATAATATAATAGCGTAACCAGGGAGCCTAATGCGGCTACCACATAGGTGGAAGCTGCCCATTTTAAGCCGTTTTTTGCTTTGTCGTATTCGTCACCCTGCAAAATCATGGTGGAGTCCAGCCATTTTAAGGCACGCGAGGAAGCATCGAATTCTACCGGTAAGGTGATGAAGCTAAACAGCGTGGTCAATGCGAATAAGATAATACCTGCCAGCAACACCCACGGAACGGTGCCTTTGGTGAACATCAATACGGCGAATCCGCCTAAGATCACCCATTGTACCCATTGGGAAGAAACCTGAACGACAGGTACCAACTTAGAACGCATGGTCAGCCAGCTGTATGCCGTTGCGTGCTGTACGGCGTGTCCGCATTCGTGTGCCGCAACCGAAGCTGCTGCCACATTGGATTGGGCATATACCCAGTCGCTCAGGTTGACCGTTTTGTCCAGCGGATTGTAATGGTCTGTCAATGCGCCGGGAACGGAAACCACTTTTACGTCAAATATTCCGTTATCGCGCAGCATTTTTTCAGCCACTTCCTTGCCGGTCAGATTGATCGGTATCTGTGAGTATTGTTTGAATCTGCGCTGCATGGTAAAACTCACCAACCAGCTAACGCCCATGATAATTATCGATATTAAATAAATTCCGTTCATCGTGTAATTTTATTTTTTTGATGTAACAAAGATACCGCAAAAATAGTTCCGAACCTGAATTTGCCAAAAAGGCAGATTTAAGTGTCACCTCTGAGTTTCCTGTAACGTTTTCTGGCTTCAATGGCGAAGGTGCTGTCCTTGTATTCAACAATGATTTTCTCGTAATATTGTTTTGCCTTCTCTTCGTTGTTCAGGAATTTCTGGTTCATCTCGCCGAGATAAAAAATGGCATTGTCGGCTAAAATATCGTCTCCGTAAAAAGATACTATCTTTTCCAGGTATTCCGCGGCTTTATCATAATGCTGCCTGTCCCGTTCGATTTTATATTTCAGATAGAGGATGTCATCCTGCAGGGCGGTGCCGCTGTAATTCTTAGTGATATCATTCAGCGTGTCTTCTGCCTCATCCAGTTTATTCTGGTAGCGCAACAAGTCTGACTTCGCGAATTTCAGCAACGCATAGTCAATGGTGTCGGTATTGAGGTTGTCTAAAATAAAGACGGATAAATCAATGGCATCATTGGATATGAATTCGGAGGTATTGGCCTTAATGATCTTCAATTGTGTCTGCGCCCACTCAAAATCACCTTTGTAATAGGCTAGCTTGGCATTTCTGAATTTAGCTTCTTCGCCCAGCGGATTCCCCTTCTGCTCTTTTTCCACCTGTGTATACAGCAATAAGCTTTCCCAGGGCTGGTCTGCAATCAGGTAGTAATCGCCTAAGTACATTTTTGCTTTTGCCAGCAGGTCTTTCGGAGCGCGGCTGTTTTCCGTCACAGGAATAACATGAGCGATGGCGGAATCTATATCATGTAAGTATAAGGCTTCTAATTGTGCCAGCTCCAGTATGGCATAGGTGGTGGTGTATTCGTTCTTGAAGGTACTGATGAAATTCTGATAGGTTTGTTTTAAAGAGAATAATTGCTCGTTGCTGTAGTTGGGGGAATTGACCAATTTATCCCTTTTAACATTAATGAGTTCCAGATTCGCACTGACATACCACGGGTAATTAGCACCTTTGTTAATTACATACTGATAACCCTTAATGGCAGCGTCGAAATCTTTCTGTTCAGCCGCGGTTTTAGAAATGCGCATGAGGTTTTCCCCGTCTTCCCTTCTCAGCAGGTCCAGGGATTTGGCCTGTAAAACGGCACCATCAAAATCATTACGCTGCATGTACAGCCAAACCAGCAGGTCCTGATAGACAAAGAGTGTCTTGTTAGCCTGGATGCGGAACAGCAGCTCTTTTTCCAAAGCATCTTTTGTCTTCTCATCCACCAGAGCCTTTTGTAATCCGTTTTCAATGGATGATAAATCAGTTGCCTGATAAGGAGCTTCGTCCAGATAGGCATTAATCATGCCGGTAATGTCATTTTTTAGAAACAGCAAATTCGCCAGATCTAAATTGAAAGCGGATCTGTCTTTCAGTATATCTTTTGCTTTCAGGTAGGTTTTCTGGGCGTAATCCAATTGTTTCAGCCGGATAAATTTTTCTGCTATCTGACCGATGGTGTATCTGTCAGGTTTCAGTTCTTTAATGGTTTTGGAAAACTGTTTTTCCGCATCCGGCTCTCTGTTCTGTTTTAGGTATAAATCAGCCAAATCCAGGATGTATAAGGGATTGCTGCCGGATTGTTTGTATTGTTGTTTGATGGTTTTCTCGGCCTTTTCGAAATCCTTCAGCTGTATCAATACACTCAGGTAGGCTTCATAATATTCAGTAGGGTTTTCACGATATAACTCAGCGTAATACTCAGCTGCTTTTGCGATTTCACCGTTTTGCAGAAACTGCCTTGCTAAAAATGCATCATAATCACCATCCTGGGCAATGGCGTGGACAGATAAAAAAACAGAAAGCAGGAAGGCGGTTTTTTTCACGAATTAAACATATCAAAAATAGTGCAGAAAATAAAGTTAATTAGTCTTATGTTTTGATTGTGACACCAGGATGCCCGTTAACACACCCAATCCATTTGCCGCAATATCCCATAAATCAAAACTTCTGTCCCGGATAAACGCAGTTCCCTGAATGTATTCGATGATTACACCCTGAGTGAGGCAGAGGAATGCAGCGGCGACAAGATGGGATGGCTTTACAGACTGTTGTTTGAAGGCGTGAATGATCAGCAGAAACAAAATAAGATATAAAATGACATGGACGATTTTGTCAAAATGGATTTTATCCAGCCAGTCTTCTTTTGGCAATGTGCTGCCGGGAATGAAACACAGAAAAAAAATAAATGCCGACCATAAAACAGCCGGCAAATAATTGTAAAGTATTTTCTTGTTCATTGGATTACTGCGTTGCGGAAGAGATCGCTTCGTATCTTGCGATCGAGATGCTCCGTCCGGCTTATCCGATTAATGCCTGATAAGCAGCAGCATCCAATAACGTTGCAATTTCATCCGGGTTGCTGATTCTTATTTTTATCATCCAGCCTTCACCGTACGGGTCTGAGTTGACCAGTTCCGGTTTGTCTTTCAGCACTTCGTTGAATTCAATCACTTCGCCACCAACAGGCATAAACAGATCAGAAACTGTCTTGACCGCTTCAACGGTGCCAAAGATGGCATCTTTTACAACCGTATCACCGACAGAGTCAATGTCGACATAAATAATATCGCCCAGTTCTTTTTGCGCAAATTCCGTGATGCCGATGACAGCGGTTTCGCCATCCGCACGCAGCCATTCGTGTTCTTTGGAGTACTTTAATTCAGCAGGAAAATTCATTTTTACGTATTTTTTACGAATGTAAGATTTTTATTACAAATCTTGTGCATTACGATTGAAATATCGGAATGTTTTCTGTCAGCGTTCAGGATTATCGGTTTCCCTGAAACTGTGATTAAGGGGTCAGTGAGAACCTGAAGGTGATACCACCTCTGTGCGAACTGGTAGGGTAGGAAGCTAAAGTGGCAGGAATCGTTTTTCTAAAGTCATAAAAAAGCCGGACATTCAGCTTGTTATTGATGATATAGTCGATTGTGGCGGCCAGCGAGATTGTTTTTTGCCCTCTTGTCGGCTCTGCAATATTTTGGTCCAAACGGTAGTTTACGGTCTTGTCGTCCCGGTAAGAGAAGTCAGCCCGCAGATTGATATCGTTGTTAAGCGTAATGCGTTTCCCTCTTATTTTAAACGGCAGTTTGAATTTCGCCAGTTTGTACCCAACAGCGGCAACATACTCGGTGGAGCGTGTTTCCGTCAGTCGGTAATCGAGCAAACTCAATCCGAGTGTACGGGATTTTTTAAATTCAAAATTCGTGATTAAGCTGTTTTTCCAGGCAATTTCCACACCCAACAGCGGAGAGAGTTGTTCCGTGATCGTAACCTGCGGAATCGTGTAATAAGAAAAGTAGTTACCTGACAAGGAGTCAATCTCCTGTGGCACTACATAAAGGTCTTCGTTAAAATAACCGGGCGTTCCGACATATTTCAAATTGGTGAGATAGGATCCTATACTGAAGGTTGAGTTGTATCCGTGTGTGATGTTAAATGAGGTAAATAATTTTTTACCCCATTTAGTTTTAGCAATACCATTATAAGATACTCTCCAGTTTGGCAGCGGAATGGTTTTCAGGGGGTTTAGGCGGACTTTATTCGGATCTTTTCCTGTATAGGCCGCAATTAATGCAGGTACCAGAACATCCTGCGAGAACGGTCCGTATCCCTCTTTAAAATTAGGAAGTTGTATGCTGTCGTTAATGTAGATGCCGGTAGAGTTTGGATTCAACGCGCCGAATTTCTGTGAATATATTTCTCGCAATTCCTGGAATTTATAGAATGCATTGCTGAAGTTGTTTTTATCTACCTTCCCGAAAATTGTATTCAGCATTAAAAATGACATGGACATATTACCGGTGACCTGTGGGGTCAGATGCTGAAACGGTCCGTTTGCGGATGTTTTCTTAAAAAATTCTGAAAATGTTTCCCCTTCTGTTTTTTGCATGGAGATGTCAACACGAAAATCCCTGAAAGGCTCCAAGGTGACGCGGAGGTTGAATGATTTCTGAGTAGTCTGAATAAACTGATAATTCATGGTGGTATCAGAAGAGATCAGGCCTTTTGCGGCAATCCTGTTGAGCCAGTTCGTATCTTTCTGAGCACCGAATAAAAATCCGGCACCCGGGGCCTTGTTTTTAAAGTCCTGGCCAAATAACAGCGGTGTCGGCATAAAACCCGGCAATAAAGTAGTATTCTTCACATCGTAGCTGAAAGATGCCCGTTGAAGCATTAAGAGCGGACGGATGACCGGATCTAATGTCGGATTGGCGGGTTCCAGCAACCTGCGTTTGTCCACCTTCAATTGCCATAAGTCATTCTTCAGTCTTTTTTTATCTTCTATCAGCCTTTTGATATCATCTTTTGTTTTCGAGGTATCTTTCTGGGCAATCTCTATGTCTTCTATTTTCTTCTCAATCTCTTCCTTTTTCTGGATGATCTTTGTTTTTGCCTGACTGTTCAGCTCTTCATATTTTGAATAGGCGTCCGCATACTCCTGTTTCGTTTTTCTCAGATCCGGTTGCGTATAGGGTTTTAAAAACTTAGCCTTTTGGTATAAACTTTTGAAATTCACATCAGCCGTTATCTGATAATCCTGCCCGTTTCGGAGGGTGTTACCCAAACTCTTTAAAGCCAATGGTGCTGCCACCCAGGAGTAGGTGGCACTGTAACGGGCTTTGACACTCATCCAGTCGAGAGATGGAAATAACTGCAGCGGCAGATTGTAAGATGCATTAAAGATATGCTCGTAATTTATATTTCTGCCAAATTTCCAGAAGTTCCGCCAAACGGAATCACGTTTAGCTTTGGTGTCTAACGCTCCTGCCGGCTCGTCAATCCGTGCTTTGTTGGTAGCCGTGAAATCTACATTGATCGATTTGGTGATATTGTATTTGATACTCCAGAATCGGTCCAGGGTAAAGTATTTGTCAAATGTCGGCTGAATCACCAATCCGTCATTTCCGATATCCCTGATTTTAGAGTAGGCGTACTGTCTGTTGATATCTGTCCGGAAAGTGACATTATTGGGTTTCAGGCTCAGATTGAATTCCTTGACTGGCCTGAGATGGATATTGTTGTTTTTCAATTTCTTGAACGGCTGCCAGGATAATGGCTTGGGCGAAAAATTCCAGCCAAGGGAACCTCTGTGCACGGTTATCACCTCTTTTTCTATGACCGGATTGCGTCGGTCTGTTTGCGTAAAGGCATATGACAGGTTGAAATTTTCCACATCATACACACGTGGTTGTTTATCCGGGTTGGTTCTTACTTTCTGCAGATTGGTGACATTAATGCTTTTGATGGTTGTTACATCCTGTGCAACGTATCTGGCAGAATCTTTCAATTCTTTCTTACGCTCTTTCGATAAATTCGGATCTGCATCTATAGTGCTGAATTTATCCTTTAATTTAACGTCCAGTTCGTAGGGATCGTATTGTGGTGTACTGATTGTTTGAGAGAACTGGGTATAAACCGGAATTTTCAAACCCGCTTTTTCAGGCAATAAATTACCCAATTGCAGATTTGCAGCGATGTCATATTGGAAATAGTTATCCCTGTAACGCTGATTCAGTCTTTGTTCCAGGTCACCATAGCCGATGGTATGCATATTGCCCGCAATAACCAGATTTCCCAGATTTCCGAGTTGTAAATCAACCCTGCCCATCGCAGCCCATCCGCTCTGTTCGTCAAATCCGGACATCCGCAGCTCATTGACCCATATCTCTGCACATTTCGACAAACCGTCATCCGTGGCATCATTCTCACCTATAATCCTTTTTGGGTTTTTAATTCCAATCATAAAGACCGAAGCAACTCCCAGGTCCGGATTTCCCTTAATGCTTATTTTTGACCCATTGCCAAGAGTGACATCATACGGAAGTATCAGGGAGGCATTGCTTTGATTGCGAACTTGTTTTACCTTGGTAAGCGAATCCAGTAAGATATTCATCTGGTTGGAGTCCGGCCATATTAATCTTCTGTCAGCATCGGACTGAGGATTGTAACTGCCCGGCAAGGTTACTTTCAGCGGAAGTTCATATTCATAATAATTATCCGTGAAATCGGAGCCTATCCGTATGAAAGCACTGACATCGTTATCTTTTATCGGGAATGAACTTCCTTTGTCGCCGGGGAAATTCTCCGCATGTGTAAATAACTTGATTCTTTTGTAATTGCGTAAATCAAGGTTAGTTACCCGGTAAACGGCACGTGCATCACCGTCTTTCAATTCACATACCTGCAAACTCATGGACTGCTCGTTCTGTAAGGCGTTGTTGTAACCGCTGATATTCTGTTCCCGGTTTATGCCGGGCGGAATGGCGTAAGGAATCGGGCTCCTGCTGGAGTTTTCTTCCACACTTACGGAGGAGATGTTAAAGTCTGTGTTGGAAACATCATCACCCGGCAGTTCTTCGCCCGGATTGGCCAGTGATAAATCATAGCGTCTCCATTGGTTTCTTACGAGGGAAAACTGGGCAAAGCGCAATGTTACCGGCTGCTCAAAATCCGCCAGTAATAAACGGACAAAGCGGATAGAACGAAAATCGGAAATATTGCCGACCCTTTGCTCATATTCTTTAATTGGTATCTTGATCTGATACCAGTATGCGGAGTCATTTGAATTTAAGGGTACAGCCACTTTATCTGCAACAAAAGGGGAATTAGCCAGACTTGATTCGTCGAAAGCCACCCTATACTGAAAGAATTCTTCGGTTTCGTTGAGGGTATTATCGTTATTCAAATCTTCATTATCAGGTTGTGTCTTCGAATTTCCGTTTACATTTCCACCCACCAGGTTGTTGGAAGAGTTTCCCTGTGTGTTGGAAAAGTCTTTATAGCGCGTGATTACATTATCATTTGCCAAAAACCTCGAGTCTCTGTGAAAGATATAATCGTCATTGGAAGGGTCTGTATTGGCTTTTGTTAATATATCCGGATTGGTAACAATGGTTGCCAGTCTGGAAATAAAATCGGCATAGAAATTCTTTTCGGCGTCATCATCCAATCCGTCTAATCCTACGTCCTGTTTTGTTATTACATCCGGATCTGCATCAAATTGATTGGTTAAGGCATTCTGAATGGTTGGTGTAACACCCCAGGAGGATGTATCTACCGTGGTTGCCGCATTGGGACGCGGTAATCCGTTCTCATACTGTTTACGGGAGTCTTTTAAAATATCCTCCGATAAATTTCCGAGTTGCAAATACAGGTTCCCTTTTCTATTGCCGCCAGGGAATTTAAACGGATCCAGTACCCAGAACTGAATGAATTCAATATTGGCAGCCTCAAAATCGCTGGTGGTTTCAATGGTGCGCATGATACCGCCCCATCTCGTTTCCGGATTATTGAGTTTGCCGCTTGCCGATACCCCTCTGGAGTAGGGAGTAGGTGTTGTTTCAAAGTTATACGGACCTCTTTCGTCCGGGAAATAAGATAAATCCAATGTGAAAAGCGGAGGGTTGTTGATGGTGGCGTTTTCCCGGTTGCGGAATACATCGCGTTCAAAATACTGACGGGTATATATATTGTCTTTAGTAGCCTGTGCGGTGGCATCATCCAACGGATTACTGCCCAATGCTCCCTGAAAGACAGGGTCGATAGAATACCACGATAACTTAGCCCTGTTAAATCCGTAGGCTAAGCTGTCACTCAGCCGGGCTTCCGGGAATTTTTCTGCACCGAATCTGTCAGGCATGCCTTTTGGTGCGGATGCCAGTGACCAGGTCAAAAAACTCCCTCTTAAATCAAAATTGGTACTGGCTCCTTCGAAATCATCCACATAGACGGTACCGGCATTGTCTATATTAATTGCTTTAGAATGTCCAGGCATAAAATGTGCCGCCTCCGCAGATACGGATATTTTAGAGGCAGTGGTTAAATCCTGAGCGGTTATCTTGTTAAAGGCTCTTGACAATCCTTTTGACTCCGTGGAATAATTTATATCCAGCCCTATAACATTGTTTTTGACAGGATCATCGTTGAAGTTTACTTTTTGTGTAAACGGCCTTTCTGCCAAATGAAGGTGGGTGAAACCAATGGTAAAGTTTTTGTTGACACTGTAATCCAGACGCGTGCCCATGAGAGTTTTATTGACAACGCCGAATAGTACATTGTTTTCAAATTTTATATCAATAGGAACACCCGCGTTCAGGACACCCTGGTTCACTATTATTACTTCACCAATACCATAGTTGACGGTGTAATCCACATTTTCAGTCAGCAAATTACCACCGGCGCTAACGCTTACAGAACCTTGGGGTAAATTAAATGCACCCGGCAATCTGAATGTACTGTTGTCGGTACCGCGATAGGACCCTTTCATTAAAAAGCGGTTAAACTCCGGAAATTGAGTGGCCGCCGTTTTGGTCGTGTCATACAGATACCGGTATACATAATTGGAAGCAATGGCAGGATCTCCGATGGCATTGCCTAAAGAACTGCCAAATGGTTCCAGTACGGGAAAGTATATTTTACCGTTTCTGGGACTGATGGTTACATTTGGAATAAAGTCAAATCGTCCGTCCGGTTGCGGATCGAGCTGATTGTTCACATTATCCAGGTTCAGCGCCCTGATTAACTGCAATCCGGATATATTACCCCCGTCGGGAAGATAGCGTTTCTGCCCGCCTCCCGGATCTATATAGTAAATATCAAAAAAGAATTGTTCCGGGCTGATATTATAAGCATTTAATGAATAAACGTTCTTCATCATCAGATCCCATATGGGTTCTGTTGTACGAACGGATGTCGCTTTCAATAATTTTAATACTAAAATCTGGTCTTTTGTTTTCGTCGTGTCGGCTAAAGGAGGGAGGTCAGTTGCAAACTCACCCATCTGGTATACTTTTCCGTTAACGGTGTATTGTATGGCGACCCCCAATACTTCATCCGGACGCAATTGCTGGTTTAAGGAGATATAACCTAACTGCGGATTAAAGTAGTATTCCGTCGCAGCTAATTTTCGTGCACTTGTTTTTTCAAAATCATCGACAGAGCGCAACCCGTTGCTTTCCAGAAAACTGATACACCTGCTCGGGTCTCGGAAATTAATGGCATTGGCGCTGTTCGTGACTATATTATATAAATTATTGGAGTTGCTTTCAGGGTATGCATTGGTGTTTCCATTCAGCAAAGAAGGATTATATACTTTGCTGATTTCTCCCAAATCCTGAAATGCCACTATCTCTCTGACGTTTTCAGTCTGACGTGTTTTATTGGTCACCCATACTTCTATACGGTTGATAACGGTCTGAGCGCCCACAAAAGGCAGGCGGCTTAGGCTTTGTTCATAGGTATCTCTGAAGTATTGTGCTATAAAAAAGTGCCGGTTGTCTTCGTATTCATCCGCCTTGATCGAGAATTTCTTGGTTTGGGCGCCGTTTTCAATCCTGACACTTTCTGTTTTTGATTTTTGTTGTGATAAGATGTTGGTGATGGTCAGTCGTCCGAATTTCAACTGGGATTTCATCCCGAAGAGATTCTGAGGCCCTTTGATGAGGGCACTTCGTAAAGGAAGGCTAACATTACCGAATTCCAATGCCTGGATGATATCATCTTCCTTTCCCTTGTAGGCTAATTTTAACTGGTTTTCAAAGGAAAATCCAGATTTGGTGTTATAGTTGATGCCCAATTTTATTTTGTCACCAACGGAAGCCTGCAGCCCGAGCTGGATGTTCATGTCAAAATCAAAATTGACCGTTCTGCGTTGATTTTGGAGCAGGACGGGGTTATCTGTTCGTTGTGAATTAACCCCAACCGTAACATCTACGTTGCCCTGGGGTTTAATTTCGATTTTGGTGCCGCCTAAAAAACGGTTAAACAACTCGGGACCCTGATACAGGAAAGGCTGTTTGCTTTTTCGTTCTGCAAGGTCAATAGCCCTGGAACGCTGCTGGAAATACGTTTGTTCGGATTGCTGTTTCGAATATTCGAGGTATTCATCATACGTCATGTATGTCGGGGCCTTGTAATACGTGTCTCCGATTTTCTCATACACGATAAACTTGTTTGTTTTAGGGTCGTATTCCACCTTCTGGGTGATGATTTTGGGGTCTTTTAAATCGATGGTGGAGGAAGGCTTCGTACTGTAAAAGTCGGTATTTCTGTCCTGTAAAGGAAAGCGAAGACCGGATTTGGAAGTATCAGATTGGGTAAAACCCTTCAGGTTGCTACACACTAAAGCAAAAAATACAATCCTACTTATATAAGTACTATAAAATCTTTTTCTCACTAACAATTATAAGTGTGTGTGCTACAAATCTACAAATTTTTTAAGCTTAATTTTATCAATTCCTCTACGGACTGAACAGGATGGCTTTCTTTTAAAGCCTTTTGTATTGCCTTCTCCGCCTGTATTTTTTGAAAGCCGAGCATATTCAGGGCTGCTAAAGCTTCATCGTTCATCACGGCATGACTGCCGGATGCTGCCTTCATTTCCATACCATCCTGCATGGGTTCTCTTTTCAGCTTATCTTTTAATTCCAAAATCAACCGTTGGGCGGATTTAGGCCCAATTCCCTTTATTGATTGTATTAAACGTACATTTTCCTGTGTTATTGCCCTTTGGAATTCCTGTGTTGACATGGATGATAATACGAGTCTGGCTGTGTTCGGACCTATGCCGGAAACGGAAATCAGGTGCAGGAACATGCTCTTTTCATCTTCGGTGTAGAACCCAAAAAGCAGATGGGCATCTTCCCGAACCACGAGGTGGATAAAAAGTCTTATATTATCCGTATGCTCTATCTGAGAAAAAGTAGATAAGGAGATATGGATGAAATAACCCACACCATTGCAATCCAGATATACATGAGTGGGTGTTTTATAAGTGATTTTTCCGGTCAGGTAAGCGTACATAGAATATGGTTGTTCTGTCGGGTGTCTTGATTTCGACAAAAATATCAAAAATAATATAGAAAGTTAATATTTTATCGCTCATTTATGCAGCAGTGTGACATGCTTATCTTGTAAAATAATAAATTGGGTTATGGTGCAGGATGAAGGATGGTATTTTTACGTTACTTGCATTCTATTCTTTGCACTTTTATTTTATCTCCTTTGTGCAGGAGGGGAGTTTTTTTATAGCTGTTCCACTGCATCAAATCCTGCACAGTTACGTCGTCATATTTTTGTGCGATCACCCAAAGGTTTTCACCGGATTTTATGGTGTGTATCTCAAAGCAATCTTTTCGTTTTGCCAAAATTTTCACCGGATTGATTTTATCCACCAATGGAGTGCTGTCACTAGCCAGTTGTTTGTTTTTTATCGCTTCCGCTTCTTCCTGCGTTTGAATGCGGCTGCTCAGTAAGTCCTTAATCCGGTTGCTTAAATAGTTAAAGCGTACAAATTTTTTGAAATCATTTTCATGCACATAAATGAGCAATTCATCATTTACATCGATAAAATTACCGTTTAGCTCATTCCATCTTCGTATTTCTTTTACTTTGCAGTGAAACCAAGATGCAACATACCCCAGATTATCTCCGCCTTTTACCGTGTAAACCACTACTTTGTAGGTCTCATCATCTTCTTTTACGAATTCAGGATTTATGATTTTAGCGGCGGGCGTCTTTTCTTTCGTTTTAAGTTCTGATGCATCTTTTTTCATTTTTTCAGGAAGCGCATTTGCCTTATGGTCGGTGGTTTTATTCCGGGCTTCTTTTTCCGGGCTTTTTTGAGAGGTAACCGTCTCCTCTTTTGGGTTTAGTATTTTTGATTTTAGTTTTTGATAAAGAGAAGTTGTTTCTTCTTCCTTTTTCTCCGACCCGGCATTTTTTTTGGCAACCGGTTTCTGACCTTTCACAACGGGTTGAGAGCTGAACTCCTCTTTCATAGCCGGTTGAAGTTCATCCAGACATGCTGTGGCAGGCATCTCTTTAGGTGAACTTTCCGGTTTGACTACTTTCGGAACCACCAGTTTTTGGGCAGTGGTGACATCTTCCGCTTTTACATACAGAGAATCCTGATACTGATTAAACATAATTATCTTTGATGAAGGTAGGTTTAAGGTAAAGTCAGCAGGGATGAGGGTTGTAAGTAATGAAGGGTTTTCATCAATGATAACCTGGCGTGGCAAATTCAGCAGGCTTTCTAAATCGTTCACCGTAATTTTCTCTCTCACGGTGACGCGTTGCGTTGTTTCCCGTTCAATGCCAAGCGGGATGATCCCGTATTGCTGAGCATATTTCATGGCATATACGGTAGCAATAAAAGATGGGACGTAGGCACGGGTTTCTGCAGGCAGGTAAGGTCTGATATCCCAGAAGTTGGTAGAACCTCCCGCTTTCTTAATGGCCTTGTTTACATTCCCAGGTCCGCAATTGTAGGAGGCAATGGCAAGGTGCCAGTTTCCATAGAGGTCATACATTTCTTTCAGATACCGTGCAGCTCCTTCACAGGCTCTGTAAGGGTCACGCCGTTCATCGACACGTTTGGATATGTTTAAATCATAGCGCAAAGCGGTGCTGTACATAAACTGCCATGGACCGCTGGCACCCTTGGGCGAAACGGCAAACGGGTTTAAGGCAGACTCCACCACGGCAAGATATTTCATTTCATCCGGCACACCGTATTCGGATAATATGGGCTCAAAGACAGGGAAAAACTTTTTCGCCCTGCCCAGCATCTTTGAAATATGGGTTTTTCTTTTAGTATTATAGGAAATGTAAGTTTGGACATGTTCATTATAATCGAGCGGAATGATATGCTGGATTTTTTTCAGCCGAACGGAAATTTGTGCACTGAGTACGATGGGATCGGGGTCATCTCTGAGCAATTGCTCTTCAGTGGGAATAACTAAGTCGCTGGAAGCATCTTTGTATTGAGATGGCGGAGAAGATTGTGACTTGCCGCTGAAAAAGGGCAAGCAAAAAGCAAAGGACAGGAATATGGGTAAGATTTTTCTGACGCACATTTTTGCAAGATAGGGAAAATGCCTTTTTATTTCCGGCAGATACTGATTTTTTAGATTTATTTAAGAAAACAGGGGTAATTGTAAGAAAATCAGATGGTTAATTTATCTGCCGGACATCATTTCCCGCGCAAAACTCAATAGCTTTTCTTCCTGCCACCTTCCCGCCATGAACTGAATGCCGATAGGCAAACCGCTCGTCGTCCTGCTTAATGGTAAAGAAATCCCGGGTATGCCGGCAATATTTGCCTGAACGGTAAATATATCACCCAGAAAAGAGGTGATAGGGTCAGACACTTCGCCGATTTTGTAGGCAGGCGTGGGTGTGGTGGGACAGAGGATGAAATCGTAATCTTCCAGTGTCTGATATGTTCTTTCTGCCACGATTCGGCGTACCTTCTGAGCTTTGGAATAATAGGCATCGTAGTAACCGGCACTCAATACGAAGGCTCCGCTCATAATTCGCCGTTGCACCTCTTTGCCAAAACCCTGTGAGCGGGTGAGTTTATAGGTTTGCTCCAAATCCTGAGCTTCCCGGGCATGAAAGCCGTATTTCACTCCGTCAAAACGGGAGAGATTGGAGGATGCCTCAGCGGTGGTTAGCACATAATATGCCGGAACGATATAACCCAGTTCATTAAAGGTTATGGCATCCACCTGATGTCCGTAGTTTTTTAGTTGTTCAATAATATCTAAGCATGATTGACGGACATCTTTATCTATACCTTCATGTTCGATGGCATTCTCGTAATAGGCAATTTTATATTTTTTATCTGACCTTATAGCTGTTGAATAGGTTGGTACTGTTTGATGTGAACAGGTTGCGTCATACTTGTCGTCGCCCGCAATCACTTCCAATATTAAGGCGGCGTCTTCCACATTATGGGTTAATGGGCCGATCTGGTCGAAAGAGGAACCGTAGGCAATCAGTCCATAACGGGAAACTCTGCCGTAAGTAGGTTTTAAGCCTACAATGCCGCAAAAGGCAGCAGGCTGCCGGATGGAACCACCGGTATCGGAGCCTAATGCCGCCATGCAAAGATCAGCTGCGACGGCTGCCGCAGAACCGCCGGAAGAGCCGCCGGAAACCCTTGTTAAGTCAACGGGATTTTTAACCGGTCCGAAAAAGGAATTTTCATTGCTGCCGCCCATGGCAAATTCATCACAGTTGGTACGTCCGATGATAATGGCATCTTCCACTATTAATCTTTCGATTACCGTGGCAGAATAAGGTGAAACAAATCCCTCCAGAATATGAGAAGCGGCGGTAGCGCAGTGATTCTTATAAACGATATTGTCCTTGATGGCTATGATTAACCCGAATAATTTACCCAACGGCAGTTGCCGGGCTATTTTTGCATCAATTTTCTCAGCGGTGGCTAATGCATCCGTTTCAAATACTTCTAAGAAAGCATTTATTTCCTGGCTTGCATGTATGTTGGTCAGATATTGTGAAGTGATTTCCCTGGCTGTAATCTTTTTATCATGTAAATCTTCTTGCAGCTTCTTCAGAGATCTGTACACTTCCACTATAGGCAAATTTAAGATTATTTGTTTTCCGGCAGTTTCTTAGGGTCTTCTTCTTTTATCCCTTTCTCAAATTCATCCTGTAAGTTCGCTTTAGCGGCATTAAACTCGCGAATTCCTTTACCAACGCCACGCATGAGTTCCGGAATTTTTTTTCCGCCAAAGAGCAGTACAACTATCGCCAAGATGAACCATAATTCCGGTCCGTGCATTCCAAACATAAGCTATTATTTACTACAAAAGTACTACTTTTTACTGTAAAATGCTTGTTAAACCCGTTTGGATATATGTTATCAATATTTAAACATTGAACCACCTCACCCATCAATATCCTTGAATCTATCGATATCCCGACGGTCTTTCTTGGTTGGCCTGCCGACGCCTTTGTCCCTCACTTCGTAAAAAACGGACGGGAAAAGCAGTTTGTTTCTTTCTTCCGGTGGAGTCAGGTCTTCAAGGCAGGCAGCAGCTATGACTGCACCCACCCTTTTTTCAATCAGTTTCAATGCTTTATATACCCATTTTTCACCTTGTCTGCTAATGTGTATGGTTTGACCGACTTTAATCAGGAAAGCAGGTTTTACAGCAACTCCGTCTATCTTTATTTTACCCGCATTGCAGGCATCAGTTGCCAGCGTTCTGGTTTTATATATCCGAACCGCCCACAGCCATTTATCGATCCTCACTTTTTCCACATCGGTCATTTTTGGTAAGATATTTGCTATTGGGTTAATGTATGATACAAATTTTATAATTTTACACTGAATACAAGATATGAAAAAGTTGATTTTTATTTTAATCTTCTTAACGGTTGCGTTCCAATTGTACTCTGGAAAACCACCTAAATTGCCCAAGCCTAAGAAACCGGGGGAGTGGATTGAACCTGCCAAAACCGAAAAATATAAATGGTAACTGGAGCTGGATAGAAACAGATTGCTGCGGATTAAGGCATGGTGTATCTACTCCTTCAAGTACCAGTGATAATATTGAATTGGAAGTTAAGGCAGATAATACCTTTTATGAAACACATACGAAGAAGAATACCCTGCCAAGAGGGGGCGTATATACGCTGTTCAAGGATAATACGGACGATATGATACAGTTTAATGATGAGCGTCCGGCTAAATATTTTTTGTCCTCAGATGGTGATACGCTTGTCTTTAGCTGGAAGTATTTAGAGCTCCAGACTGAAAAGTATGTCAGAAAAAAATAATACTGCTATCTTGATTTGGAAGTATGCTCTCTGATAACTGATTCCATTATCTTCAGCACTTCGTCTATTTCTTCGTTTGTGTTGTATTTTCCCATGCTGAAACGGATGGATTTTTCTGCCTCTTCTTTGTTTAATCCCATTGCTGTCAGTACATGTGAAGGGAGATTTTCAGCAGAAGTGCATGCCGAACCGGTGGCTACCGCTAATTTATTTTTGGTATAACGGATGATATCCACCGCTTTCATTGGGAATGTAATATTGGAAGTATTCGGAAGGCGTTCAGACTCTTTGCCGTTTATGTTAATTTGATTCCCGAATTTTTGGACAAGTCCTTTTTCCAGGTAATCTCGGCTGATTTGCATATTATTATCCAATCGGATGTTGCTGCATGCTTTTCCCAGCCCGACGATTCCCGGAATATTCAGGGTGCCGCTTCGTAAGCCACGCTCATGCCCGCCGCCATGCAATAAAGGTTCCAGGCTTACACGCGGGTTTTTCCTTCTTACATATAATGCACCGATGCCTTTGGGACCATATAGTTTATGTGCCGACAAACATAGCAGGTCGATTCCATCTTTCTGCACATCAACGGGTATCTTACCGATGGCTTGGGTCGCATCACAGAAGAAGATAGAATTTTTCCGGTGAACTATTTTGGATATTGCCGGAATATCCTGCAAGACACCGGTCTCGTTATTGGCATACATAACACAAACCAGAACAGTTTTGTCGGTGATGGAATGTTCGAGCGCGACTAAATCTATCTTACCATTCCTGTCAACAGGAAGATAGGTAATGACCGCTCCTTTCTTTTCCAGAAAATAACAGGTATCTAAAACAGCCTTATGTTCAGTCATAACGGTTACGATGTGATTCCCTTTTGTCTGGTATAGGTTATATACTCCTTTAATGGCCATGTTAATGGCTTCCGTAGAACCGGACGTGAAGATGATTTCCTGCGCTTCGCAGTTAATCGTTCTGGCAATGCTTGTTCGGGCAGTTTCTACAGCATCTTTTGCCTGTGTACCGATCAGGTGTGTTGTACTGGCAGCATTCCCAAACTTTTCCGAGAAATAGGGCAGCATCGTATGCAATACTTCCTCATCCACCGGTGTTGTTGCATTATAATCCAGGTATAAGATGTGCTTCGGCATATACTCCATGTTGATTCAAAAATAGTTATTTGGACGGGTTTAATGAAAACAAAATTTGAGAAGGCCGCATTCGTTCAGCCAAAATAAAAAATGCCACGATACTATCGTGGCAATGAAAAAGGGGGTATTGGAGTATGATTTTACCAGCAGTCTTGTACCGTTCTTTTAATCAGTGCGGTATTGATGCCAAAGGCTGCCCATCTGTTGATGATATCCTGTACCAGGGTTTCATCCATTTGCGGTGTACGGCTCAGAATCCAGAAAGTCGTTTTGGTAGGGTCGGAGACAACTGCGTAGGAATAATCATCTGCGATTTCTACAATCCAGTAATTGGAGTTTGCCGGCTCCGCTCCGAAGAATGCTACTTTCAGTTTTGTGTTGCCAGAGTTTGCTTCCACGGTGGCGCGGCCCTCTATTTGCGACGGACGTCCATCTGCACCGACTTGTTTGTTCAGCACTTTAATGGATCCGTCCGGATTAGAGGAGTACTCTGCCGTAATGCATTTAGCACCCAGTGAAAATATCTGGGGTAATGATGCGATTTCGTACCATTTGCCAGTGTATCTGGACAGGTCAATGGTAGTGGGTGTCGTTGTGATAGGCGTCAGGTTGGTAGGCAGACAGCCGCTGATGAATACCGCAGCTAGTATCAGTAAGCTGGATTTGATGGATAAGTTCTTTTTCATTGAGTTTGTTTTATTTACTATAACAGGGCATTTATTATTTTGTTTAATAAAAATCAAAAATAATTAAACAAAAAAAAGAAACCAAAAATAAAAGGCATTTTAGTATTTTCATGTCTGATATGAAAAAGATAGACCACATCGGCATTGCGGTAAAGAATGTTGAACAGTCCAATGATTTGTTTTCCAGACTCTTCAACAAGAAGCCTTTTCATCACGAATTTCTGGAAAGTCAGCAACTGAAGTTTTCTTTTTTGCACTGGAGGATACCAAGGTGGAATTGCTGGAACCTGTATCTGAAAAAAGCACTATCCACAAATTTCTGCAAACGCGCGGAGAGGGTATCCATCATGTGGCATTTGATGTCGAGGATATTTATGCGGAAATGGATAGACTTATAAGCGAAGGCTTTCAGCCGTTGACAGAGAAGCCGTATTTAGGAGCATTGAATAAATTAGTCTGTTTTTTTCATCCTAAGACCACAAACGGTGTGTTGGTGGAACTATGCCAGAAACAGAATGGATAGATAGGGTTAGATTTTTTAAAGAAAAGCTATATCACATACTTTTCATCCTTGCTTCTTATATAAAACAAATGAACGATTACAGCAGGCCCGTTTGGAAATGACCATTTCTTTTAGTTTAATGGTGATTGAAAATATTCTTTAATTCCAATACACAGGAGGTTCCGTGTTTGTAGAAATATAGTAAAAGAATAAGAAAGGCGGTACTAAAATAACTTATTTTCACCGCCATTGTTTTCAGCAGGTGCCTGTTATGTATGTTCAGTGTGTACCATACCAGAAAGTAAGCGGTTATCAGGATTGAAATAACCAATACAATGTAAAACCAGTTGTTGAAGCTTATATAATATAAGGAATTCAGTCCTGCAATAGCCAATAGCAGTCGGAAGTATTCCGCATACTTCACCCATTGTTTTTGCTCCAATATAGCACTGCAGATGATGGTTGAAAGCATCAGTACGGCAAACGCCAATACCCGAAAGAAAACGGATAATTTTTCGAAGTGATATAAATATGCAGATAAGCCGATAATGATAAAGGCAAACTGCACCAGAATGTAAATATTCAATCCTCTGCTTGCAGCCTGTACATCGTATTTGGGTTGTGATGTATCCGGTTCTGATACTGTCTGGCCTCCCAGATAATCAGGCCTCCAGCCGGCAAAGGAAAATCAGTTTCAGTTTGTCTTTCATTCCTTTAAATTGTTTGCCGACTGATACATTTCTGCGTAGTAATGTACATTCGCCCAGGCCGGATTCAGCTGTTCAGAGGTTTGGTAATACCTATAGGTAGGTTCTTCTTCCTCTTCATGAAACGTGCCAAACAGTTTATCCCAGATAATAAACATGCCGGCGTGATTCTTGTCGATGTATTTTGGATTGACACCATGGTGTACACGGTGATGTGCCGGTGAATTGAATACTGCTTCAAACCATTTCGGCATGCGCTCCACGGCTTTTGTGTGTATCCAGAACTGATAGAAAGAATTGAGGCCGGCAACAATGCTCAATGTCAATATATCCACTCCTAGAAAGGCAATCGGCAAAAGAAAAAATACAAGCAGGCTGTGTATCCACGATTGGCGCACGCAACAGTAAGGTTGTATTCTTCGCTCTTGATGATGCACGATATGTGCGCCCCAGAAAAGATTGATTTCATGCCCGAAACGATGTGCCCAGTAAAACAGAAATCAAACAATACAAAAACAATGGCATAAGCCCAGAATCCCGAAAGATGAACCAGTGCAAAGTGTTCATTTACCCAAATGTATGCACCGAGCATCAGTCCGGTTGTCAATAATTTAAACAACAAATGGCTGACACCCGCATTCAGGTTGACAGTGCATCATTCAGTCCGGTAATACTCGGATGTTTGCGTCTCGTCGCAAAATATTCTACCAGAATCAGAGTAAGAAGACAGGAATGGCTAATACCGTACTCAGGTGTTCCATATTAAATTTCTTATTTGATTTAAATTTAACTTAAGTTTGGTTGTTAAACAACGGAGATACCTATTTTAACAATAGTTTATACAACCTATGGGCATACTGCAGAAAATAACAGACCGTATAAAGGCATACATAGTGGTGAGGGCGTCACGGGGTAAAATGATTGATATTGTGGAAGTGCGAACCAAGGAAATTGGATTGACCAAGGTGGTTACCGAAACGGACATCCGCATACAAAATTCCTTTTTTCTTCCCATTACGATTGTTTCCATTCAAACTGATTTGCTAAATCGAGATGGATTAAAAGTAGGAAGGATGAGTTATACCCGGCCGAAAAATAAAAGGCAACAGCCATGAGCTGCTGACCACAACATCGGAAATCAGTATCATCACTTCCATCTTTCAGGCGATTTCGAGGCTGCTGTCACAGTATATCCTGATGCAGAGCGTAGGAACGGCGCAGGTCAAATTTTTGTGGTGGATCATTGAAATTCCGGTCAACGATTCATTTGAAATTCATCCGGAAAATTAAAAATCCTGAAAGAAGAAACGGAAGAAGAGCTGGAATCGCGTAAACATCAAGAAGCGGAATGGAAGAAGGAAATACCGCGAGATGAAAGAAAAAGGAAAGTGGCGCAGTGCCGAAAGGAAAGAGCGCCTCCTGAAACGCAGCTACGGTGATGATTATATTCCCAAAGAAGAGAGGACAAAGAAAGAAGCAAGATTTCCGGAAGAACAGGTGCTATCAGGATCACCTGACCAATTCAGTGACTGGATGAAAGCATCATTACGAAATTGAATGGAAAATCTGAATGTGGAACATCCGGTTATTCAGTGAAGGAAATGATATAGTATCAGGAAAACAGGAAGAGGTAAAAATGATAATAAATAATTAATCATTCATCATCTTCCACAGCATATCTTTCAGTGGCAAGAGATTTTCGGAAGTGAGGAAGAGAAGAATACATGCGGAATCTTCTTCGGCAGTTCTTTCGCTAGCATCTTTTCAGCTCATCATCAGCAAATCAGACTTGGAATGCCGATCACTCTGGGTTTATTGACCAATTCTTTATTATACAGCTTCAGCTCTTTCTCTAATATTTTATATTCTTTTTGATGTCGTTGCTGTCGGAAGGAATGATAAACAGCAAACAAGCATTGCGTTCTCTATGCCTCAAGAACCTTACACCCAGCCCTTTGCCGGCATGTGCGCCTTCGATGATACCCGGAATATCCGCCATGATAAAAGAGCGGTTGTCGCGATAAGCGACGACACCCAGATTGGGTACCAGTGTGGTGAACGGATAATTGGCGATTTCCGGTTTGGCGGCACTCACCACCGATAGCAACGTGGATTTTCCGGCATTCGGGAAGCCTACCAATCCGACATCTGCCAGTACTTTCAGTTCCAGGATTTTCCATCCTTCGCTGCCGGTTTCGCCCGGTTGTGCATAGCGTGGTGTCTGGTTAACAGCCGTTTTAAAGTGGTTGTTGCCCTGACCCGCCTCTTTCCGCCTTGCAGCCAAGATTACTTCCTGACCGTCTTCCAGATTTCCAACTTCTTTTCCCCGGTTTCTGCATCTTTGGCTATAGTCCCGAACGGTACTTCCAGTATGATATCTTCACCTGCTTTGCCGGACCGGAGGCCGCCTTCGCCGCCGTTGCCGTTGTCGGCATGTACGTGTTTTCGGTATTTTAAATGGAGTAAAGTCCAGAGTTGTTTGTTGCCGCGCAAAACAATATTTCCGCCTCCGCGCCGCCATCACCGCCATCCGGACCGCCTTTCGGCACATATTTTTCCCTGCGGAAATGCACCGAGCCGCCGCCGCCGTCACCGGAACGGACAAAAGTTTTACGTAATCCCAATAAAATTGTGCCTTCCATGTTGGTATCAATTGAAAAGGAACAAAGATAGCTTTTAATAAAGACCGAAAAGGGCTTAGAATATAAAGAATTCATTATCAGTGCTGACTAAGTTTTAAATCGTAAGTGCGTGACCGAATTTAACGTTGAAGTCTGAGCACCAGACTACGATATAACTGTAAGACGCCGTATTATTAGTACGGTAATAGAAATTGCCTTCAATTCCTTTTAAGGCCCCAAATCCATATATCCACCGGAAATCACATTGTCCAGTTCGTTCACCAGATACACATCCAGATTCGGACCATCATCAGTCTTAAAATTCTTAAATTCGTAAACAATTGAGTCTGATTTTGTCCAGATTAACAATTGCCCTGTTGTCGGATGAGCATCAGATTCAAAAGTTCTCGTAGAGAGCAGTGTAAAACCTGTAGCATCAAATGGGTCAGTTACCACGGTGCTGTTCGCATCTTTTTTGCAAGATGTTAAAACAATAGTTCCCAAAAATAGAATGAGAGTTGAAACAAGAATTGATTTGCGCATAAAGTTTCTTGCAAAAATCAAGATTAAATTGACTAATGTCAATAAGCAGATTGTTATTAAATGTTAGTTGATGTCGAGTCTTACATCAAAGTGGGCATGCGTTAGATGCTCTTTTTTTACCACGGTCTTCAGTGCTTCGAAAATCATCAATAGTGCCGACACCATCCAATTCGACTACCTTATCCGATTTTTTATAGTGATCTGCGACCTGAGCAGTTTCTTTTAAGTATACTTTAAACCGATTGCGAATGATTTCATCGTTCATGTCATCTGCCCTGCCGGAGGTCTTGCCCCGCTCCTTAATGCGTTTTACAATCTCATCTTCCGGAACTTCCAGTGCCAGCACCAAAGAAATGCTGGTGTTTTTTAAACCAATAATTTATCGAGCGCTTCCGCCTGTGGTTGTGTGCGGGGAAATCCGTCAAAAAATGAAACCTTCCACTTTTCTGCATATTCATCCAGCTTGTTGGAAAGCATGCCAATGGTGACTTCATCCGGAACCAGTTCGCCCTTGTCCATGTATTTTTTGGCTTCCAAGCCAAGTGGCGTCTCGTTTTAATTCAGAACGGAATAAATCGCCGGTGGAAATATGCAATAAATTAAATGCTTCCGCAATCTTACAGCCTGAGTGCCCTTGCCACTTCCCGGAGGACCAAATAAAATAAGATTGATCATTATAATTTAAAATTCTATGCTCAAAGATAACTAAAAGCAAACGCTCTGTTATTTCGATAAGATTAAGGAATTGT